>JBBQDZ010000058.1:0-12250 GCA_038320185.1 Gaiellales bacterium | reverse complement strand
CGCACCCTCATGCAGGACGAACGCGCCGTCGGGAAGCTCGTCGAGCGGTCCTTCGTGGCAGGCGTGCCTGCGCGTCTCGCCGTCGACGCGCTCACGGTGGAGCCGAGCGTCGATCGCGTCGGCTCCCGCCTCGCCGTCGTGAACGCCGCGCCAGAGGCTGACGAAGCGCATGTAGTCCTCGCGGCGGCAGAGCGCGCACGGCCGGTGGCCGGCGGCGAAGGCAGTCGCCTCGTCGAGGAAGAAGAGCTCCGTGAAGCGACCCGGCTGCAGCAGCGGGGTGCGACGCCAGCCGCGGAACTCGAGCCGGCAGGCGAGCCAACGCTTGCCGTTGTAGCGCCGGCGGATGCGGCCGGCCTCGTCGTGGAGGCAGCCGCGGTTGCCGTAGACGAGTCCGCGCGCGGGATCAGCAACGAGCTCGCCGAGCGGCGTGACCCGGTTCTGCAGCGCCATGCGCCCAAGTTATCCGGCGCGCCCGGCGATCGGAGTCTCGAGCGCATCGGCGGTGTAGAGAGGCCCGTCGAACGTGCCGGTGACCGAGGGCCGTAGCTCGCTCGTGGCGACGAGCTCGTAGAGATGGCTCGTGCCGCCGTTGACGCCGGCGCCGGCGTAGTGGTTGAAGTCGCGGACCAGGCGTCGGATCGCGAAGCCCATCTCCGCGATCGCCTGCTGAACCCGGAACCCGGCCTCCGGCCGCCGCGAGCCGAAGGAGAGGAAGACTCTCGCGCCGGGCCCAGCGGAGGCCTCGGCGGCCCGGGAGAGGAAGAGCCGCGCGCCCGCGACGGTGTAGGGCGGGTCGGTGACGACAGTGTCGAATCGGCGCCGCAGTCGGAGGGGCAGCGGCCGACGTAGGTCGTGCTCGGAGCACGAGAGCGGGAAAGGCGCGCCGGTGAGCTCCATGCGAACGAACGCCAGGATGTTCGGGTCGAGGTCGAGCACGCCGAGCTCTGCGACCGTCGCAGCGGAGCCGAAGCGGCCCACGAGGCTCTCGATCGCAACCGAGGTGAGGTCGTCGTCGCCGAGGATCAGGATCCTGCGACCGACGAGCGCGCCGGCGTCGTGCAGAGCGAGTACGCGCCGCAGCTTCGTCTCGACGGTGCAGTGACACTGGTCGAGCTCGAGACGCGGAAACGGTGCGCTTCGGGCCGCCCGCGCCACGCGGCGGACGACCGGGTCGAGCTCGCGCGGAAGCGGGTCACGGCCTTCGCCGTCGAAGGATCGCCCGCCGGCGGGAACACGCAGAGCCCCGGCTGCGAGGACGGCGCGGCCGGCGGGTGTCAGTCGCGCCGGCCGCTCCTGGGCCGCGAGGCCGCGCTTGCGCAGCTCGGCGCAGACGGCGGCGACGATCGGAACGGGGAGATCTACCGCCTTGCCGATCCGGCGGATCGACACCGGCTCCATCCGCGCAAGCGCGTCGATCACGGCCCGCACCCCGGCCTCACCCTCCGCGAGACCGACGGCAGCGGCGATGGCCCGCGCGATGTGGCGCTCATCACCCAACGGCGCGGGAGATGCACGTGATGGTCGAGCGTTCGACCTCGAGCTCGGCGCCGATCGAGCGGAGAACCTCTTCGCCCCGGACCAGGCCGTAGGAGAGCAGGTCGATGTTCGCGAGCGCGAACTCGGGCCAGGTGTGGATGCTCAGGTGCGACTGCGCGAGGACGAGAACGCCGGTGACGGCGCCGTTCGGGAAGACATGAAACTCCTCGCCGACGACGCAGGCCCCGCCGGCGGCGGCGCCCGCGTAGAGGATCTCCCTCAACCGCACGGCGTCGGTCAGGATCGATGCGCGCCGCACCCACGCGTCCATCGCGTGCAGGCGCATCGGCTCGAATGCGTCGGGTCGCCGGAGCTCCAAGCTCCGACCGGCCTCGTTGTCGGGCACACGGTCTCCTTCGCAGGTCGGCTTCGACGCGCCGCCTGACGAACGCTCCCGCTACGGCAAGCTGCTACCCCACGCGAGGATCAGGCGACGCCGGAGGAAAGGGCGAAACTCACAGTCATCTTCGACACCCCTCCTTCCAGTCGCCGGAACTCTTGGAGGGTAGCCGTGCCAACCGTCGGGCGTCAACGCCCCGCGGCCTACCGTGGGTGCGCTGAGAGCGCGAGCGCCGCGTGAACCGCTTCGCGGAAGCCATCGCGAACGGTGCCGGCCTCCATTCCCGCAGCCAGCCGGTCGGCGATCTGCCGCGCGCTCTGAACGTGCCCCTCCGACTCGCCGGCTTCGCCCAGGGCAAAGAGAGCCGCCGCGAGGCCCGCGCGCGCACGCCATTCCTCACCGGGTAGCGCTCCCCGTGCCGCCGCCGCCAGGGCGCGACGGAACTCGCGCACGGCCCCCTCGTCGTCTCCAGCTGCTCGGCGGCAGTCGCCGAGGAGGCGAGAACCAGCTGCGGCGATCTCCGCCCAGCCCGAGCGCTCCGCCGCCGCCACCAGCGGCGAGACGAGTCTCTCGGCCCGGTCGACCTCGCCGTCGGCGAGCCGCACCGCAGCCACGGCGAGCGAGGCATGAGTCTGGTGGAGAAAGGCCATCCCGGGCGGCGTGGAGACGTCGTCCAGCAGCTGTTCGGCTCGTTCGCGCGCTGCGAGGGCCGCGGCTCGGTCACCGGCCAGCCGGTAGCCCAGGGCCAGCTGACCGGCGCAGCGGAGGGCATACAGCGGCGCGTCAGCCTCGTCGGCCTCCCTCAGCCCTCGCTGCAAGTGTGCGATCGCATCGTCCACCGCGTTCAGTTCGAGCAGCGTCCAGCCGAGCAGGGCCTCGCTCCAGCCCATCCACCAGGAGTTTCCGACCGCCGCGGCCAGACCCGAGGCTGCCTCGCCCAATGCGACGGCGCTGCCGTATTCACCACGTGCGCGCTGAAGCCAGCCGAGCAGGGCCAGGAAGTACGCCTCGTTGCCGCGATCGCCGACGCGCCGATTGACGGTCAGAGCCTGCTCCGCCAATTCGATTGCCCCGTCCCACAGCCCATCGGCCATCGGCAGGAAGGAGGACTCGGCCACCGCCCATTGCAGGTACCAGAGCTCGCCGCGACGGGTCAGGATGTCCTCGAGCCGCGGCAGGATCGTCCGCAGCGACGCGAAGTCGCCGAGATGAGCCGCAACCGTCTTCGACCCGTCCATGGCCTTGGCGAGAACCTGCTCGTCCCCAAGCGCGCCGGCGAGCGCCATCGCCCGCTCGCTGTAGCGGCGGGCCTCGGCGAAGCGCAGACGGTTCGAGTAGACAATCGATAGTCGATTGAGAAGGCTCACCTCGGCGGGCACATCGCCGAGGGCTTCCGCAATCCGCAGCGCCTCCTCGAGGTGAGGGATCGCATCGGTCATCCGCCCTCCCCACATGATCAGAAGCAAGCCCAGCGCTTCCAGGGCCTGCAGTTCGAGCCTCGAGTCGCCGGCCGCCCGCGCTCCGGCGAGCGCCGCCAGGTACGCGGATCGGGCCTCCGGGAGGCGCCCCACACGGAAGGAGAGCCGGCCGCACTGGAGGTGGAGACCGGCCGCAGCCTCCGGCCCGGCTCCGAGCTCCGAAAGCAGCTTCAGCGCCTCGGAGTAGTGCTCCAGCGCCTCCTGATTCGCGTAGACCTCCGACGCGGCATCGCCGGCACGGCGGAGGTAGCCGACGGCCTCCTGCATGTTTCCCGCGGCGAGGTGGTGGTGCGCGAGGATTCCGAGAGCTTCTTCGGTCGGCTCGGGAAACAGCCGCTCGAGCGCCTGGGCTGCTCTCCCGTGCAGCGCCTTCCGGCGGCTCTCAACGAGCGTGCCGTACGCCGTCTCCTGGATGAGGAGGTGCTTGAAGCGGTACTCCGGGTCGGGCCAGCGCCTGGCCTCGCGGATGAGATCCAGGCGCTGAAGCTCCCGCAGCGGTTCCTCGACGCTGCCGCCGGCGACGTCCTCCAGCAGCGGGAGCGCGAATTGCCTCCCGAGAACTGACGCAGCGGTGAGGGCCGAGCGGCAGGCGGGCGTCAGCCGGTCTAGACGCGCCAGGATACCTTCTGCACCGTCTCCGGGATCGCGACGGGGACCTCCTGGGCGAAGCGCCATCCCGCCCTGCCCGCCACCAGCGCTCCGGCGTCCTCGAGCGAGCGAATCAGCTCCTCGAGGAAGAACGGGTTGCCTCCCGCCGCCGCGAGCAGGCGGGTCCTCATCTCGGTCGGCACCGCGTCGAGCACGAGCGCAGACAGGAGCTCCTCGTCGGCCTCCTCGAGAAGCGGCTCGAGCCTTAGCTCCCGCGTCCGGTGAGGTACCTCGCGAAACGCCCGCTCCCTCAGGGTCCACGACTCGTGGCCCGGATCGCCACGCTGTGCCAGCACGAGCAGGACGGGGATCCGGTCGGGAAGAGCCAGGAGCTCGCCGGTGAGCTCGATCGAGGTGGCGTCGGCCCAGTGGAAGTCGTCGAGCGAGACCACGAGCGGCCCTGCGTGCGAGAGAGCGGCGAACAGTCCCTCGACGGACTGGAAGACGCGGCGGCGGAGCGCCTCTGGAGAGAGGGCCTCGAGCGAGGGAGCGGCCTGCGCATCGACCGGAAGTCCGAGTACGACCCCGAGGGCCGGGTAGACATCGACCGCCCGGTCTCCGAGGAGCGCCTCGACCGCCCGCCGGAGCGAGATCCGCATGCGGAGCTCGGGCTGGTCTGCGGAGAGCCCCAGCCACTCGCGGATCAGCTCCCGGAACGGCCCGTAGGGCACCGTGCGGCTGTAGGAGGAACAGCGTCCCTCCAGCCAGAGCGAACGCCCCCCTTCGGATGGCGAGCCTTCGAACTCCCGCCGCAGCTCGGTGACGAGGCGCGTCTTTCCGATCCCGGCCTCCCCCGTCACGAAGACGACCCCTCCGGAGCCGGCCAGCACGGCTTTCACAGCCTCGCCCGCTGCGCGCATCTCGCCGGCACGGCCGACGAGCGGGGTGGTGGGGGCCCTCCGCCCTCTCGCCGCACCGGATTCCCGGACCGCCGAGCGCGCGTGGTAGGCGACCACCGGCTCGGCCTTTCCCTTGACCGTCAGCGTCTCCGGCTCTCCCCACTGGAAGAACGCCGCCGTCAGCCGCTGGGTCGACTCGCCGACGAGGACGGTGCCGGGAGGGGCCGCTGCCTGCAGCCGCGCGGCTGTGTTGACGGGATCACCCGTGGCGCCGTACTCGATGCGGCTGCCGCCTCCGACCGGGCCCAGCACGACCGGGCCGGTGTTGACGCCCACGCGGACTGCAAAGCCAGCAACCTTCCACCCGCGCTCGACCTCCGCCCCGTACTCCCGGATCTCCTCCGTGATCCGAAGGCCCACCCGAACGGCACGCTCCGCATCGTCCTCGTAGGCGATCGGAGCTCCGAAGAGAGCGAGGATGCCGTCGCCGGCCAGGTCCTTGACCGTCCCCTCGAGCCCTTCGACCGCGCGTACCATCCGGGCGACTGCCTCGCCGACGACGAGCCGCGCCTCTTCGGGGTCGAGTCGCTCGCCGAGCGCGGCCGAGCCCACGAGGTCGGCGGAGAGAACGGTGACAACCCGGCGCTCCTCCCTCATCGACGCCGGCGAGGCCGGTGGAGTCATCGGTCAGACCTCCGCTGCGACAGGCACGCGATCGAGCTCGTCCACACCCACGAACTCCGCGCCGCAGACCCGGAGCCTGCCGATGAGGTCCGGGAGGGCCTCGAGAGTCTGCTCGGGCCACGCGTGCAGGAGCACCACCGCGTCGCTGGCGCGCGCGAGGACCTGATCCACGACGTGCGCACCGATCGCCTCCGGCGATCGCTCCGGCTCCCAGTCGTAGCCGACGACGTCCCAGCCGACATGCCGGTAGCCGCAGCGGGTGAGCGCCTCGGTCACCCTCGCGTCGTCCCAGCCTAGGCCGAAAGGGCACCGAAACCACGGACGCGACTCCACGCCCACGAGGAGCGAGATGACCCTCTGAGCCGCCGCGAGGTCCGCCCGCAGCCCCGACTCGGACAGGAGGGGCATCGGTGCGTGGTAGAAGGAGTGACTCCCGACCAGGTGGCCCGCACGTGCGATCCGGCTGGCGGTCTCCGGGTACGCCTCGACCCACCGGCCCTGCATGAAGAAGGTGGCACGGACGTCCATCGCGGCGAGCAGCTCGACCATGCGCTCTTCCGTGCGGCCAGTTGAGCCAGGTCGATCCGGATGCTCCGTGTCGAAGGTGAGCGCGACGCGCATCAGAGGAGCTGCGCGATGCGCTCCGCGGCGCGCGCGGCCCCGTCGGCCTCGACCGGCAGGTAGTCGCAGTCGCGCCCGACCTCCTCGGCAATGGCCTCGGCGATCCTCTCCGGACTTGCATCGCCGTATTCGAGCCAGCGACGAGCGCCGTAGCGTTCGAGGCGGTGGCGGACGTGGAAGCGCTGCTCGAAGTGGCTTGCGAGCGGGAGCGAAACGAACGGACGCTGCGCGGCGACCAGCTCCATCGTGGTCGTCAGGCCGCCCTGGACGACAGCGACGTCGCAGGCCGCGAGGTGCCGGTGCAGCTCGTGGACGTACCCCCGAACCTCGAGTCCCTCGGCCTCGGGCAGGGACGCCGGATCGATCCGCGGGCCGGCGACTGCGACGGTCCGCAATCCAGGCACACGCTCGCGCGCCGGGGGCAGAGCCTCGATCACCCGCCGCAGCAGGGGCGCGCCGACGCCGGAGCCTCCGACCGAGACAAGGCAGAGCGGCTCGTCCCCGTAGCCGAGCTCGGCCCGAAGCGCATCCCGATCCGCCAGCACCCGCGGGTCGAAGCCCGGGACGTAGCCGACGAAGTCGTAGTGGCACCGGGTCCAGTCGCGGATCTCCGGCAGGCCCGGGCCGAACGTTCCCGCGACGACGTCTTCCGGGTCGCCCACGAAGAGCGCGCGGTCGCGCACGCTTGGATGCCGCTCGACGTGCTCGATCATCTCACCGTTGTAGTCGGCGGTCAGAAGCGCCTCGCGCTCACCGCCGGCCGGCATCGGCAGGAACCCGACGAAGTCGGTCAGCCAGACGTAAGGCGCCGTCTTCAGCTCCGGATTCTCGTGCAGGAAGTGGTCGAGCTCCCACGCCTCATCTCCGATCCAGAGGTCGTAGGGCTCCTCCCGAACGATGTCGTGGAAGAGCATGAAGTTTGCGCAGAGGATCTCGTCCATCCGCCGGACCGCCTGGAAGGCGTGCAGATCGTGCTCGCCGGCCTCGCGATCGATGTGGACCGCCTCGCTCGCGAGCCCGGCGCTCGCCGGATGGAGCGTCTCCCCGCGCTCCGTCAGCACCGTGGTAACCGGCTCCTGCGCAAGCCAGTGGATCTCGAGACCGGCCACCTGCCGGCGAAGCTCGTCGGCGATCGCCACGTCCCGCCAGGCATGTCCGAGGCCGATCGGCGAGGAGACGAAAAGCGCGCGCCTTCGCCGGACGAGGCTCCGTGTCCAGGTCCGCGCGGCGGGAGGCCGAGGCGCGACCTCTTCCGCGAGATCGCGCAGAAGGAGGTTGACCTGGACGGGATCGCGCGCCTGAGGTGCATGCCCCGACCCTTCGAACTGGACGAGCCGGCCGCCCGTGAGCTCGGCCACCCGCGAGCCTCGGGCGAACGGGACGATCGCGTCATCCGAGCCGTGGATCACGACGACCGGGCACTGAACGCTGCGGCAGAGCTCCTCCGCAGCCTCGAGATCCGCGATCCCCCAGCGGGCCAGATGGGTCGATACCAGTGTCTCCGGCGTCGTGTCGAGACCGTAGGCGACCGAGTCCTCGATCTGCTTGGTCGAGTGAGGCTCGCTGAAGATCTGGCCGAAGAAGAACTCGAGGAAGCCGCGGTGGTCGCGCAGCCAGTAGTGGCGGTTGTACTTGGCCCAACCCTCGTCGGTGTCGAGCTCGACGTCGAACGGATAGGAGAGGCGATCGGGTGGAGGCGACGACAGGAAGGGGACCGAAGGGCCGATCACGAGAGCGGCTTTCACGCGCTCGGGGTGGTGGGAGGCCAGGAGGAGAGCGAGGAGTCCGCCCATCGAGAGCCCCGCGATGCAGGCTGACTCGACCCCGACGGCGTCCAGCACCGCCACCGCATCCTCGACGAACTCCGTCAGCGCGTACGCCTCCACCTCTGCCGGCCGGTCGGAAAGTCCGTTCCCGCGCCCGTCGAAGGTGACGACGCGGAAGTGGCGGGCAAGGTAGGGGATCTGCCCCTTCCAGTGGCGCGAGTGGATGATCGACCAGGTGGGCAGGAGCAGGATCGGCGGCCCACCCTCGCCGTAGCGCTCCCAGTGGGTCCGGACTCCGTCGCGTTCGACGGTCCCGATCTCGTCAGGGTCTCTGGCGGGGGTTCCGGTATCGGTCCGGCCCAACGGGCGCGATGGTAATGCCTCGGGGGTGGCCCTGCACGTAGATGATCCAACCGCCGCGAATGACACGCCCACGATTCTCACCGCGCGCTCGCGACACCGATCGCCACCTGCATTCGCCTGAGGGGAGCCGAGTGTGAATGCCGAAGCGCGTTCCTTCGGTGCGCCCGCTACGCCCGTTCGGGCGCTCGGGCACACCTCGCGCGTTGGGGTCATCGCCGACGTCCACGGAAACGCTCTGGCGCTCGCCGCCGTGCTGGTCGACATCCGCCGGGATCCGCCGGAGCTCGTGGTGGTGAACGGCGACCTGACCTGGGGACCGGAGCCGGGGGCGGTCCTGGCACTGGCCGACGAGCTTCCAAACGCCGTCTTCGTCCGCGGGAACGCGGAGTCCGCGCTCCTGCGCCTCGCCCGCACTCCTTCCGCCAAGCGCTCGGAGACGGAGACCTGGATGCTCGAGCGTCACGACGCCGAGCAGCTCGAGCGGCTCGCGGGCTTCGCGGGCGCGGTGGTGGTCGAGGTCGAGGGTCTCGGCCGCGTCTTCGTCTGCCACGGATCGCCGCGCGGCGACCAGGAGGTCGTCACGCCGGAGACACCGGAGCGCCGCATGGGCGCGCTGCTCGCCGGGACGCACCTCGACGTCCTCGTCACCGCACACGTCCATCTCCAGTTCCAGCGCCGAATCTGCGGCGTCACGAGCATGAACCCCGGCAGCGTCGGCCTCCAGTACGGCGGCGTACCCGCGGCGTACTGGGCCGAGCTCGGGTCGGGCATCCGCCTCCGCCAATCGCTCTACGACCTGGACGAGGCCGACCGGCGCATCCGCGAGAGCGGGATCCCGTCCGCCGAGCGGCTGCTCGGCCTGCTCCGCCGGCCGCCGAGCGCGCGCGAGGTCATCGACCACGGCGAGCAGGTGGAGGTCTCCGACTGAGAGCTTCTTCGCGGTCGGGCGCTCCGGCAGGCTCGCGGTGGAGGCGACGCCGAGCATGACGAGGGCGATGCCGCCCAGATCTGGAAGCGACGGAACCTGGCGGAGGACGACGACACCGATGAGCGTCGCCGTCGCGGGCAACAGCGAGACGAAGAGCGCGTAGGTCGCCCGAGCAAGGCGCGCCATCGCCAGCTGGTCGAGCACGTAGGGAACGACCGAGGAGGAGACGCCGACGCCGACACCGGCTGCGATCGCAACGGGATCGTTCAGAGCGCGGGCCGCGCCCCAGGAGCCGAGGGGCGAAACGCAGACGAAAGCGACCACCATGGCCGCGGCAAGCCCGTCGATTCCACTCGGTCCCGGGCGCCGGGCGAGCCGGTGCGCGAGGACGATGTACGCGGTGAAGAGCACTGCGTTCACGAAGGCGAACGCGATGCCGAGCGGCTGGCCGCCGAGCCGGACGTGCGTCAAGAGGTAGACGCCGAGGGCCGCTGCGACGACGGCGCCGGCGTTCCGCCCGGTTCGGGCGCCGACGACGGCGAGGCCGATCGGTCCGACGAACTCGATTGCGGCGACGGTTGCGAGGGGCAGACGGTCGATCGAGAGGTAGAAGCAGGCGTTCATGACCGCGAAGACCGCGCCGAGGGCCGCGATCAGCAGCCGGCCCTCCCGGTCGAGCGAGACGAGCTTGCGCCAGGGACGCCGCCAGATCGCAAGGATCGCGGCGGCGGACGCGATGCGCAGCCACGCGACGCCGAGCACGTCCACCCGCGCGAAGAGCAGCACCGCGAACGACGGGCCGAGATAGTGGAAGACCGCGCTACCCAGGAAGTACGCCTGCGGGGGAATTGCGGCAACCACGCTTCGCGGCGCTTCCGTACTGCAAGCCGTGATGGGTCCACGCGCGGCGATCCTTGGATTCTGGTGCCGGGAAGACGCCGTGGACAGGGCCGATCAACGGGGTTAGGCTCAGTTCGTGCGCATGTCGAGTGGGAATCGCCCAAACCGGACATCGAATCGACCGCTTCTGGACGCTGTCGACCGCAGGATCCTCGGCGAGCTGATTGTCGAGGGACGCGCCTCCTTTGCCGAGCTCGGGCGGCGCGTGAGCCTCTCTCCGCCCGCCGTCGCCGAGCGCGTCCAGCGGCTCGAACACACCGGCGTCATCACCGGCTACCGGGCGGAGATCGATCCCCGTGCGCTCGGCTACGAGCTGACCGCGATCGTACGGATCAAGCCCGCCGCCCGGCAGCTGCCGCGGATCCCCGAGCTCGCAGCCGAGATCCCCGAGGTCTCCGAGTGCCACCGGATCACGGGAGACGACTGCTTCTTCCTGAAGGTGCACCTGCGCTCGATCGACGAGCTCGGCCCTCTGCTCGACCGCTTCCTCGTCTACGGGGAGACGACGACGTCCCTCGTCAACGCCTCGCCGATCCCGCACCGAGAGCCGCCCATCCCGCGCGACGACTAGCTCCCAGCCGTGTCAGACGCTGGCGGCTCGCGAAGAGCGAAGATGCCCCTATGGTCTGCCACTTAGGCTTCCGGCTCGAGGAGCGTCACGTCCACAACGTCCAGGTGCTCCGCGAACGCTTTGGCACCGCGCTTGCGCCCGAGTGCGAGCAGTGATGGATCCGATCGTCCTGAGCGGCAGCGGCTTGACCCTCGGGGAGGTCGTCGCGGTCGCCAGGGGAGGCGCGCGCGTCGAGCTGGGCGCGGCGGTGGCGGGCGCGATGCGCGAGGGTCGCGAGGTCGTCAAGCGCGCGCTCGAGCGCGGCGACGCGGTGTACGGCCTCTCGACCGGCGTCGGTGCGCGCAAGACGGTCGCGGTGGACCGCGCCGCGCAGGAGGAGTTCAACCGCAGGCTGATCCTGAACCATCGCGTGGCCCAGGGCCCACCGGTACCGGTGGAGATCCTCCGCGCCGCGATGCTCCGACTCGCGAACGGCCTGGCGCGGGGAACGGCCGGCGTCCGCCCGGTGCTGGCCGAGCGGCTCGTGGACGCGCTGAACGGGCGGGAGCGTCCCGCCGTCCGCTCGATCGGCTCGGTGGGACAGGCCGACCTCCCCCAGACTGCCGACCTCGCCCACGCGCTCGGTCTCGGCGACGGGCTGGAGCCAAAGGAGGGCCTTGCACTGCTGAACAGCAATGCCTTCTCGACCGGCGCGGCCGCGCTCGCCGTGGCCGATGCGCAGCGCCTGCTCGACACGCTCGACCTCGCCGGTGCTCTCGACCTGGAGGCGTTCGCGGCCAATCTGTCGACACTCCACCCGACCGTCGCAGACGTGCGGCCCTACCCGGGCCTGCGCCTCTCGCTCGACCGGCTCCGGGCGCTGCTCGCCGGCAGCTACCTGGAGCGGGAGGGCTCGGCGCGGAACCTGCAGGACCCACTCACCTTCCGCTGCCTGCCGCAGGTCCACGGCGCCGCGCGTGACGCGCTCGCCTACGCGACTCGACAGCTCGAGATCGAGCTGAACGCCTCGCAGGAGAATCCACTCGTGGTCGCGGCGGAGGATCGGATCGTCTCGGTCGCGAACTTCGACGTGCTGCCGCTGGCGGCTGCGCTCGACTTCCTGCGGATCGCGCTCGCGCCCGCGCTGACGAGCGCGTGTGAGCGGGCGATCAAGCTGATGCAGCCCTCAACCTCCGGGCTGCCGCTCGGTCTGGCCGTCCGCCCAGGCCTTGCCGAGGACTCGCTCGCGGAGTTCGCCGTCACCGCCCAGTCGCTCACCGCGGAGGCGCGGTTGCTCGCGCAACCCGTGTCCTTCGAGGTCGTGAGCTCCTACCACGCTGAAGGCGTCGAGGATCGGGTCACGATGGCACCACTGGCGGCGCGGAGGCTCGCCGAGCAGGTTGCGCTCGGCGAGCGCCTGGTCGCGATCGAGCTCGTGATCGCGGCGCAGGCGATCGACCTGCGAGCCGCCGGCCGGCTCGGCTCGGGCACGCGAGCCGCGTACGAGCAGGTGCGCGAGCGGGTCGCCTTCAGCGGCGAGGGCGACCCGATCCCGCAGGACCTCGAGCCGATCGTCGAGCTCGTGCGCTCCGGCGCT
>JBBQDZ010000057.1:0-12601 GCA_038320185.1 Gaiellales bacterium | reverse complement strand
CCGGTCAGACCCGACGACATCGCGCTGTGATCGATCTGGCGCGGCGGATCGCGGTCGCGCGAGGCGATGAGCCGGCCGACCTCGTCGTGCGCGGCGGGCGTGTTCTCTCCGTCTTCACGCGGGAATGGCTCGAGGTTGACGTCGCGATCGTCGATGGTTACGTCGCCGGCCTCGGCGACTACGAGGGGAAGGAGACCCTCGACGCGTCGGCGCGGTACGTGGTCCCGGGGTTCGTCGACGCCCACCTGCACCTGGAGTCGTCGAAGCTGCTTGTCGACGAGTTCGCCCGGCTCGTATTGCCGTTCGGGACGACGGCCGTGGTCGCGGATCCGCACGAGATCGCAAACGTCCTCGGGACAGACGGCGTCCACTGGCTGCTCGACGTCTGCTCGCGGCTCCCGCTCGACGTCTTCTTCATGGCCTCCTCGTGCGTGCCGGCGTCGAAGTTCGAGTCGCCGCGGCGCACGCTTACGCCGGGCGACCTGGAGGCGCTGCTGCGTCGCCGGCGGGTGATCGGCCTCGCGGAGATGATGAACTTCCCGGGCGTCATCTCCGGCGATCCGTTGGAGCTCGCGAAGCTGGCGATCGAGGAGCCGGAGGCCAGGCATGTCGACGGTCACGCCCCGGGCGTGCTCGGAAAGGCGCTCAACGCGTACATCGCCGCGGGCATCCGATCCGATCACGAGGCGTTCACCGCCGAGGAGGGCCGCCAGCGACTCCGCAGCGGCATGTGGCTGCTGATCCGAGAGGCCTCCGCGGCGCGGAACCTGCACGCTCTGCTCCCGCTCGTGCAGGAGTTCGGCCCGGGCCGCATCGCCTTCTGCACCGACGATCGCGAGCCGGAGCACATCGCCGCCGAGGGCCATGTCAACTCGATCGTCCGCGACGCGGTCGCTTTCGGCATCGCCCCCGAGGACGCGTTGGTGATGGCCTCTCACCATCCCGCGCTCTGGCACGGGCTCGATCGGCTCGGCGCAATCGCGCCCGGGTATCAGGCCGACCTGCTCCTGCTGCCCGACCTGAAGAGCTTCGTGCCCGAGCTCGTCCTCAAGTCGGGGCGACCGGTCGGCGAGATCGCGCGAGTGGAGGTGCCGGAGTGGGTGCGCCACACGGTCCGGATCAGGCACGTCGGCTCGAATGACTTCCGCATCCCGTGGGATGGCGGGCGCGCGCGCATCATCCGCCTCGTTCCGGAACAGATCGTCACCGGCCTCGAGCTCGAGGAGCCGACGGTTGTGGGAGGACTCGCGGTCCCCGACCCCGCACGCGATCTCGCGAAGGTGGCGGTCATCGAGCGGCATCTGGGGACGGGGCGGATCGGCCTCGGCTTCGTGCGGGGCTTCGGCCTCGAGCGGGGCGTGCTGGCGTCCACGGTCGCGCACGACGCGCACAACGTCATCGCGGTGGGTATGGACGACCACGATCTCACCCGGGCGGTTCAGCGTCTGGTGGAGCTTGGCGGTGGGATCGTCGTGGTCGCAGACGGCGGCGTGCGCGCGGAGCTCCCCCTTCCCGTCGCGGGGCTCCTGTCGGACCTCCCGCTTGCGGAGGTGATCGACCGAAGCAACGGCCTGATCGCAGCCGCCAAGGAGCTCGGCTGCACCTATCCGGCGCCCTTCCAGATGCTGGCGTTCCTCGCGCTGTCCGTGATCCCGAAGCTGAAGATCACCGACCGTGGCCTTGTCGACGTCGACCGCTTCGAACTCGTCTCCCTCGCTGCAGACTGAGACAGAACCGTCACGCAATGCACAGCCTCTGGGGTTCCTCTGAGGTCCCTCTGGGGCCGCTGCGGGGTGCCTCGGAGGCGCCTCAGAGCCTGCGCGGCTACTTTCGCAGCGAGAGCGCGGCCCCGGCTGCGAGGAGCGCGATCCCGACCACGCGCGGCCAGTGTAGGACGATCCGGTCGAGGCCGAAGAGTCCGAGGCGGTCGATGACAGCCCCCATCACGAGCTGGCCCGCGATCAGCAGCCCGATCGTCGCCGCGCTGCCGATCCGCGGCGCCGCGATCGTGATCGACAGGACGATGAAGCCGCCCATGAGCCCGCCGATCCAGAGCCAGGCCGGTTGGTGGACGCCGTGCGCGAAGCCGCCGAGGGTCCGCCGCACGACGAGGAGGACGCAAACCGTCAAGACGGCCTGGACGCAGGAGGCGAAGGCAAGCGCCTGCAGCGCTCCGATCCGCTCGCCGAATGTGCCCATGACCGCGATCTGGATCGAGCCGGCGACGCCCGCGCCGAGGGCCAGGCCGACCGCCGCGGTGTCTCCTGCAGACACGCTCGAACCCTAATGAAGAACTCGTCGTGCGAGCTTCCGCGGCAGGGGCGTGGCGGCTCGGGTCGAGTGGGACGCCCGGGCAGAGCCCAGACCTTCTCTGCGTCACCCCTCGCAAGCGAACGCCTCGGTCTTTAGGCTCACCCGGCGCGTGCCCGAACTCGACCGCCCCGACCCGCTTCCCGCCGAGGAGTTCGGCTTCGAGCGCATCGTCTACGAGAAGGCGCCTCCACGCGCCACGATCACCCTCAACCGCCCCGAGCGCCTCAACGCCTTCGACTTCCGGATGCTGCGCGAGCTCGCGCGCGCAGCAGAGGACGCGTCGTGGGATGACGCGATCCGCGTCCTCGTGCTCACGGGCTCCGGCCGCGCCTTCTGCGTCGGCGCCGACCTCAAGTCGTGGGCGGAGGAGTACCTCGGGAACCCCGTCGAGTACTGGAAGTGGTTCGGGGCGTTCAAGGACGTCCATGACCGGTTGCGAGAGCTCGGCAAGCCGACGGTCGCGCGGGTCAACGGCGTCTGCGTCGGTGGCGGCAACGAGCTTCAGATGGCGTGTGACCTCGCCGTGATGGTCGACGATGCCTACATCCGGCACGTCGGGCTCGAGCACGGATCCGTTCCCGCCGCCGGCGCGACTCAGTGGCTGCCGCTGATGGTTGGCGACCGGCGCGCGCGCGAGATCGTGATGCTCTGCGAGGAGATTCCTGCCCAGCGTGCTGCCGAGTGGGGCCTCGTCAACCGTGCCGTGCCCGCGGCCGAGCTCGACTCGACCGTCGACGAGCTCGTGACGAAGCTGGCAGCGAAGCTCCCGCAAACGACCCGCTACGCGAAGCAGCAGCTGAACTTCTGGCGGGATCTCTCCTGGCACCAGACGGTGAACCACGCGCGCGACTGGCTCGCCCTCTCGATGCTGGGCGACGAGGCGCAGAGCGCGGTGCGGCAGTTCGTGGAGAAGCGCGAGCGGCCGTGAGCGACGACTTCCAGGCTCTGGAGGACGAGTGGGCGCGCGCGATCCAGGAGCGCGATGTCGCAGCGGCCCCTGAGATCCTCGCGGACGACTTCCTCGTCACGAGCGTCCTGCGGCCGGAGCTCGCGCACGATCGTGCGGCCTGGCTCCGCAACCTCCCGCAGGTCGAGACCGAGTCGATCTCGTTTCACGGACTGCGCGCGCGGGTCTTCGCCGACATCGCCGTCGTCACGGGCCGGCTCGACTGGGAGGCGGTCTGGTCAGGCGAGGATGTGAGCGACGTGTACCTCGTCACCGATGTCTGGGTCCGGCACGACGACCGCTGGCGCGTCAGCTGGCGGGCGTCCTTCCGCGCCTCCGGAGCGATAAGGCGCGTGCATCTCGCCGGCGATGAGAGCCGGGTAGAGAATCCCTAGATGCCTCCGCCCTTCGTCAAGCGCATCCTCGTCGCGACCGACCGCTCGCAGACCGCCGACTTCGCCGTCAGGTGGGCTGCTGAGATGGCGGAGCGCTATGGCGCCGAGCTCGTCCTCTGCCAGGCGGTCGCGCCAGGAGCCTCCGCGGACGCCGACGGTCTCGCCGCCTACGCGCGCGAGATCGCGGGCGAGCGGGGCAGGAGCACGGTCGTCCGCGGCGAGGATCCCGCCCGCGCGATCGCGGACGCGGCCGAGGAGCAGGACGTCGACGTTGTCGTCGTCGGCAACGTCGGCATGAGCGGCCGCAAGGAGTTCCTGCTCGGGAACGTCCCGAACCGCCTCTCTCACCAGACGCGCCGCACCGTCGTGATCGTCAACACCACCGCCGTCCTCGAGGAGGAGGACGAGCCGAAGAAGAAGAGGTTCTGGCGCTGACGACCGAGGTCGAGGGCCAGCTTCTCGGCCGCGCGGTTCGCATCGGCAAGGTGCTCGCGCGCTACGGCTGGAGCGAGCGCGGCAGCGACGACGCCGACCTCCCGGCTCGCGCGCGCAACCTCCGCGCGGCGCTCGAGGAGCTCGGCCCCACGTTCGCGAAGCTCGGGCAGATCCTCTCGACGCGCCCCGATCTCCTGCCGCCGGAGTTCATCGACGAGCTCGCCGGTCTCCAGGACAAGGTGGCGCCGCTCACCGAGGCCGAGGTCGTCGGCGTGATGGAGCAGGAGCTCGGCGTCCCGTGGGAGGACGTCTTCGAGTCGATCGAGCCCGAGCCGCTGGCGGCCGGCACGATCGGCCAGGTGCACCGCGCCACGCTCGCGGGCGGTGAGCGCGTCGTCGTCAAGTTCCAGCGACCGACCGCGCGGGACGAGATCCTGCGCGATCTCGGGCTCTTCGAGCTCTTCGCGCAGAAGACCGCCGATCGCCCCGCCTTCCGCCAGATCGTCGACCTGCCGGCCGTGATCGAGCACCTGTCTGTATCGCTTCGGCGCGAGCTCGACTTCCGTCAGGAGGCAAAGCAGCTCGAGCGGATGCGCGAGGTGCTCGCGCCCTACCCGCGGATCGAGGTGCCGCGGCTCTACGCACAGCTCTCCACCGATCGCCTGCTCGTGCTCGAGGAGGTACAGGGCGTCAATCTCCGCCACGCTCCCGAGAGCCCGGCGCGTGGCGAAGCCGCCCGCCAGCTCCTCGAGTCGTACTACCGGCAGATCCTGATCGACGGCTTCTTCCACGCGGACCCCCACCCGGGGAACCTCATGTGGTGGAACGACACCATCTACTTCCTCGACTTCGGGATGGTCGGCGAGCTGCCGCCGCAGATCCGCGAGCTGATGCTTCTGCTGTTGATGGCCTTCTGGCAGGACGACACCGCCTTCCTCGCCGAGATCGTGCTGCTGCTCTCCGGGCAGGAGCCGCCACGCGATCTCGACCTGCCGGCCTTCGAGGGTGAGCTCGCCGCCCTCCTCCAGCAGTACCGACACGCCGCGCTGCGCGAGATCCAGCTAGGCCCGATCCTCCAGGGGATGACGGAGATCGCCGCGCGCCACAACGTGCGCCTGCCGGCGGCGCTCGGGCTGACGGGCAAAGCCTTCGCGCAGATGCAGCTCGCCACCGCGGCGCTCGATCCGACGCTCGACCCCTTCGATGTCGTCGGCGGCTTCCTGATGCGGAACTTCGCCGAGCGGCTGAAGCGGGCGGCCGACCCGAAGCGCTTCTACTACGAGGCGGAGAAGTTGAAGGTGCGGGCGTTGCGGCTGACCGACGCCTTCGAGCGGATCATGGGCTCCCGGCCCGGCGCGAAGCTCCAGGTCGAGTTCCGCGGCACTGCGCCGATCGAGGAGGTGATCCGCCGTGCGGCGCGACGCCTCGCGCTCGGGGTGCTCGCTGGCTGCATGATCGTCGCGATGGCGATCACGGCGGCCACGACCGAGGTGGGCGACTGGGTGCCGATCACGCTCGGCGCAGCAGGCGGCGCACTGACGCTGATCGTGCTTGCCGACGTGCTCAGACGGGGGCGCTAGGCACCCTTGCGCCTGAGCGCCTTCACGAGGCGGCGCTCCACCACGAACGCCGCCACGCTCATGACGGCGCCCAGCACGAGCCGGTCGAAGTGGCGGCGCATCTTCACGCGACGCTAGCAAGCTCGTAGAGTCCGGGCATGGCCGAGGTGGAGGTCACTCGCGAGGGCGCCGTCCAGACGATCACGCTCAACCGGCCGGAGGTGCTGAACGCCTTCAACGCCGCCCTCCACCAGGCCCTTGCCGCCGCGCTGGAGGCGGCGCGCGACGAGGAGGTGCGGGCGGTCGTCGTCACCGGCGCGGGCCGCGGCTTCTGCGTCGGCCAGGACCTGACGGAGTTCCAGGAGGGACCGAGCGACGTCGCAGAGCGCCTCCGCCAGGGGTATCACCCGAACATCAGCGCGATCAGAGGGCTCGAGAAGCCGGTGATCGCCGCGGTCAACGGTCCCGCCGCCGGCGCGGGGCTGTCGCTCGCGTGCGCGTGCGACATCCGCATCGCGGCCGATTCCGCGAGCTTCGTCCCGGCCTTCGTCAAGATCGGCCTCGTCCCGGACTCGGGTGGATCCTTCTTTGTCCAGCGGCTCCTAGGGACGCCGAGAGCCTTCGAGTGGATGACGAGCGGCCGCCGGCTGACCGCCGCGGAGGCACATGCCTGGGGGCTCGTCTCGGAGGTCGTCGAGGCGGAGTCGCTCGCCGCTCGCGCGGCCGAGCTGGCGGCGAGGCTCGCGGCCATGCCGACCCGCGGGGTCGGCCTGACGAAGCGGCTCTTCGACCAGGCGGCCACGTCGACGCTCGAGGATCAGCTCGAGCTCGAGGCGCAGCTCCAGGCGGAGGCGACACGGACGGAGGACTTTCGCGAGGGCGTCTCGGCGTTCCTCGAGAAGCGCCCGCCCCGCTTCCAGGGCCGGTGAGGGTTCGCGAGGCGGTCGCCTCCGACCTTCCCGTCATCCGCGCTCTCTTTCGCGAGTACGCCCAAGCCCTCGGCATCGACCTCTCCTTCCAGGGCTTCGAGCGCGAGCTCGTTGTGCTTCCCGGCGAGTACGCGTCGCCTGCGGGAGCGTTGCTGCTGGCTGAGGCCGGCGCTGAGGCGATCGGCTGCGTCGGGGTGCGGCCCCTCGACGCCGACGCGTGCGAGCTGAAGCGACTCTTCGTGCGACCCGGGAACCGCGGCGCGGGCGCCGGCCGGGCGCTTGCCGAGGCGGCGCTGGCCGCAGCGCGGGCGGCCGGTTACCGCCGCATCCGCCTCGACACGCTGCCCTCGATGGGCGAGGCGATCCCGCTCTATCGCGACCTCGGCTTCCGCGAGATCGAGCCGTATCGCTTCAACCCGGTCGAGGGAACGAGATTCCTCGAGCTCGAGCTTTCACCAGCCCGCTCCTGCTAGATCGGTCTTGAACATGGCGAGAGAGTCCATTTGAGGAGGGGCGGGGTTCGGCTCCGCTCCCGTCCTCTTAGGTGCGGCTAGAGCCGCTCGGAAGGTACGGGGCCACACGACAACCGAGACCCGCTGAGAACGGTCGCCGGTGCTGAGCGGTCCTGTCGGCCGTACGCTTTGCCGATGCCGCTCTGTCCCGCCTGCAGCCAGGAAAACCCGGCGGTCGCCCGCTTCTGCCTTGCGTGCGGTGGGTCGCTCGGCGACCGAAGTGCGCCACGCGACGAGCGCCGCGTCGTGACGGTGATCTTCGTCGACCTCGTCGGCTTCACCGCCCATGCCGAGCGGCTCGACCCGGAAGAGGTGCGCGCCATGCTCACTCCGTACCACGAGCGGGTCCGCAGTGAGATCGAGTCGTTCGGAGGCGTCGTCGAGAAGTTCATCGGCGACGCGGTGATGGGGAACTTCGGTGCGCCGCTTGCGTACGGTGACGACGCGGAACGCGCAGTACGCGCGGCGCTCGTCATCCGCGACAGCGTCGGCGAGTTCACCGGCCGTGACTTGCAGATCCGGATCGCGGTGAACACGGGTGAGGCAGTGGTCTCGCTCGGCGCGCGGCCGGCGCTCGGCGAGTCGATGGTCGCTGGCGACGTCGTCAACACGGCTTCGCGCCTGCAGACCGCGGCTCCCGTCAACGGGATCGTCGTGGGCGAGGAGACGTACCTCGAGACGAGAGACATGATCGCGTACGACGCTACGGAACCCGTTGTGGCAAAGGGAAAGGCGCACCCGGTCAAGGTATGGATCGCGGTCCGCGCGCTGACTGAAGCGGGCGAGCGACCACTCGCCGACTGGTCGATCGTCGGCCGCACGCGCGAGGTTGCGATCCTGCATGCACTCTGGGCGCGAGTGTCCCTCGATCGGCTGCCGCACCTCGTCTCGATCTTCGGGCCGGCGGGCGTCGGCAAGTCGACGCTCGTCGCCGAGTTCGCGTCGATCGCAACCGAGAACGGCGCGCGAACGGTCCGCGGCCGCTCGCTTCCGTACCGCGAGAGCGGCGCCTACGGGGCGCTCGCGGCACAGCTGATGCAGCTGTGCGGCGTCTTCGAAAGCGACCCTGCACCCGTCATCGCCGAGATGCTGCGCGCGCGAAGCGTCGCACTGCTTGCGGACGCCGACGCGGATCCGGACGGCGTGGCCGGGCACCTCGGGGTGATCGTCGGGATCGACGCCGGGAACGAAGCGGCTGACCGCGACGTGCTGTTTTCGTCGGTGCGGCAATTCCTGGAAGCGGTCGCGCGGGAGCAACCGACGATCCTCGTCTTCGAGGACATCCATTGGGCCAACGCGAACATGCTCGACCTAATCGAGATGATCGCACGGTGCATGCACGGCCTCCCGATCCTCCTCGTCACGCTCGCGCGCCCCGAGCTCCTCGATGTCCGCGAGGACTGGGGTGCCGGAGCCGCCGGCTACACGGCCCTGACGCTCGGCCCTCTCGGCGAGGAGCACGCGCGGGAGCTGGCGGTGCGGCGTCTCGGCGACATCGACCGCGTGGACTACGTGATCAGAATCGCCGAGGGGAACCCGCTCTTCATCGAGCAGCTCGCCGCGACCATGGACGAGACCGCGGCGGGCATGCTGCCCACGAGCGTCCGCGGGATCGTCGCCGCTCGTCTCGACGCGCTGCCGCGGCGCGAACGAGCTCTGCTCCTCGACGCGGCCGTCGTCGGGAAGCTGTTCTGGTACGACGCGCTGCACGCGATGAACGAGGACAGCGCGGGCCTCGAGCGCGTGCTGGAGGAGCTCGAGCGCCGCGACCTCATCCGTCGAGAGCCGAGGTCCATCATCGAGGGACAGCAGCAGTTCTCCTTCACGCATGTCCTGATCCGAGACGTCGCATACGACCTGCTGCCCCGCGCGGACCGCGCGCGCCGCCACGCGCTCGTCGCGGAGTTTTTCGAACACTCGGCGGGCGCGTCCGGCGAGGCGAGCGGCGCGCTCGCGCGCCACTGGCGCGACGCCGGCGAGTACGAGCGCGCGGTGCGGCAGCTCGTCCACGCCGCCGAGCAGGCCGAGCGCGGCTGGGCGAAGGATCACGCTGCGCTCCTCTACCGCGAGGCGCTCGAGCTCCTACCCGAAGAAGACGCGGAGCAACGGAGCATGCTGCGCCGCCGCCTGGCTCTCGCGAGCCAGGCGTTCTATCACGTGCCGGACGTCAGACGGCCGGGAAGTCCGAGGGCGTGACGTCGCCAGCGATCTCGTCGAGCGAGTCGATCTGATGCTGGCCGAGCCGCGCCGCGTGCTGCCGCACGACCTCTTCACTGGGCGCTGTGTAGACGCAGAACGAGCGCACCTTCCCGGAGTCGCCGACGACGATGTGGCTGTGCTCCCACGTGATCTCCGGGAGTTCGTTCTCGACAATCTCCCGCGAGCGCCGGCCGACCGCCGTCATTTCCGCCGCGGCGACGTCGAAGCTGCGGACGATGAGGTAGCGCGGCATCAGGCGATACTAACGCGATGACCGAGAACCGTGAAATCAGCCTCGAAGAGCTTCAGCTCGCGACGCGCAACCACGGGATGCCGCTCGAGGCGCTTCGCGAGTCGATCACGCCGATCGGGCTGCACTACCTGCTGATCCACTACGACATCCCGCACGTCGACGAGCTGACCTGGCGCCTGACAGTCGACGGGCACGTTGCGCGGGAGCTGTCGCTGGGTCTCGAGGAGCTCCGCGCGTTGCCGGCGCACGAGGTCGTCGCGACGATGGAGTGCGCCGGCAACGGCCGCGCGCAACTCACGCCGCGCCCACTGAGCCAGCCTTGGCTGCTCGAGGCCGTCGGGACCGGCCGCTGGCGCGGCGCCAGGCTGCGCGACCTGCTCGAGCGCGCAGGGACTGAATCGGCCGCAGTGGAGGTGCTGTTCACAGGGCTCGACCGCGGCATCGAGAACGCTGAGGAGCAGTTCTTCCAGCGCAGCCTGGCGCTCACGGATGCGCGCCATCCCGACGTGTTGCTCGCCTATGAGCTGAACGGCGTGCCGCTCCCACCTCAGCATGGCTTCCCGCTCCGGCTACTCGTGCCTGGCTGGTACGGAATGACGAACGTCAAGTGGCTCAACCGACTCACTCTCATCGACGAGCCGTTCACGGGCTATCAGCAAGCGCGTGGCTACAGGCTTCGGCAAGCCGACGCCGAGCAAGGCGAGCCGCTGTCGCTCATCTTTCCGCGCGCGCTGATGGTGCCGCCTGGCATTCCCGAGTTCATGACGCGCGAGCGAATGGTGTCGCCCGGGAAGGTGCCGATCGAGGGCCGCGCCTGGTCGGGTCACGCGCAGATCGCCACCGTCGAGGTCAGCACCGACGACGGCGCCACCTGGCAGCACGCGAGGCTCGACCCGCCCGAGCTCGGAAGATGGGCCTGGCGTCGCTGGAGCTTCGAGTGGGATGCCGTGGAGCACGGGCGGTATGTGCTCTGCTGCCGCGCCCGCGACGACTCGGGGCGGGAGCAGCCGGCCGCGCAGGCGTGGAACGTCGGCGGCTACGCGAACAACGAGGTTCAGCGGGTGATCGTGACCGTCGTCTAGATCGTCTTGAATTGCTCGAACGGCTGCCGGCAGCCGGTGCAGTAGCGGAGCGAGCGGCAGGGGGTGGGACCGAAGAGATTCTCGAGGCGCGTGTCGGCGGAGCCACAGTAGGGGCAGTGGAAGGTGCCGCGCTGGAGCTGGAGCAGGCTTGGTGGCGCTGCCGCTCGGGGGGAGGGAGGGGCGAACCCCGCTTCGCGAAGCTTCTCACGACCGCGGGCGGTGATGCGGTCGGTCGACCAGGAGTCGTCGAGCACCACGTCCACCTCGGCTTGCGCGCCGAGCTTCTCGACCGTCGCCGCCATCTCGTCGCGCATCCGCTCGAGCGCGGGGCAGCCGAGGAAGGTGGGGGTGAACTCGATGTGCACGCGGTCGTCCTCCACTCGCACGTCTCGGACGACGCCGAGATCGACGACGGAGACGACCGGTATCTCGGGATCCGGCACCTGTGCGAGGGCGGACCACACCTCCTCAGCGGTCACCATGAGGCCCCCGGGACGGAGCGCCGCACCATCGTCATCTCCTCCCAGAGCGGCTCGAGCTCGTCCGTATGAGCGTCCCGCTCGCCTTGCGCCTTCACGTCGGTCGGCAGGCGGACCCGCTCGGCGAGCCGGGGTCGTAGGGCCTCGGGAAGCAGGCCGAGCGCGTAGGGCCATAGCTCCTCGAGCGCCGAGGCGAAGCGAGGCTCGTCTCGCAGACGCGATGCCCACATGTCCGCGTGCAGCCGGTGGTAGACCTCCTCGCGGTCGATCTTCGCAGCAAGTCCGGCCACCCGCACGTCGGTGTCGGCCTTCAACTCCTCCAGCCGGACAGCGTCCGCCGACTCGTAGAGCCAGTGCCGCGCGATCGTCCGCGCCCAGTCGGATACGAGACGCAGCTCGACGAGCTGTGCGCAGCGGTATTCGCCGGGAGCGCGGTCGAAGGCGAGCTCGTCGGCCGTCGTCCCGAGCTCGTGTGCCGCCAGCTCGTAGAGCGCGCGGGCGTGCCCGATCTCGTTCTGCGCGATGGACGAGAAGGCGACATCCTCCTCGAGGAAGGGCGCGATCCCCGTCCACTCCGAGTTCCGCCACCCGAGGATCAACTCGTCGTCAGCGATCGGCAGCAGCAGCAGTGCTAGCTCGCTCACGCGCCTCCTTCAGCTTCGCCTTCGAGCACGGGGGAAACCAGGTTTCCCCCACGAGCGCCCTTCTTCGGCGTCTCGCGGTCGGCCGTGACAGCTCGCGCACGCGCCTCCTTCAGCTTCGCCTTCAGCGGATAGCCATCCACCCGGTGATAGTTACGACCGAGCTCGTCGACGAACTCATCGATCTCTCGGACAGCTTTCCGGGGGACGACCCAGAGTGCCGCCGACTCGCCGCGCCGGCCGTACTGCTCGCGCGCGTACGCCTCCGCGAACACGGCGTCGGGCGCCGTGATTGCCCCGGCGTGCTGGAAGGATTGCCCCTTTCGCTCCTGTCTGAAGACCTCGTAGACCATCGGCCTACGCTGCCTCCGCGAGAACCGCCTCGCGCACCCACGACGTCTGCTCCCGCGCGAGCCGTCGCAGCTCGAGTCGCTCGGCTGTCTTCGGCCCGTGACCCGTCACGACGTTTCGCAGCTCCTCCCAGTCGGGCTCGGTGTACTCCCAGACGCCGTCCTCGCGCTTGCGCAGCTTTGGGTCGGGCACCGAGAGGCCGAGCTCCCAGATCTGCGGCACGTAGCCGTCGAGGAACTGCTGGCGCGCTTCCTCGTTGCCCTGGCTCTTGATTCGCCAGACGACCATCGGGTCGTCCTCCGGCGGGATCGGGTTGCCGTGGAAGTGCATCAGCGGTACCCACCACCGCGTCAGTGCCTCCTGCACGAGCTCGCGCTGCTCGCCGGTACCGAGCATCATCGTCAGCACGACGTCGCGGCCGTGGAGGATGTGGAAGGACTCCTCCCAGCAGATCTTCTTCATGATCCGCGCGTAGGGCGCGTAGGAGCACTTGAGCAGGGCTTTCTG
>JBBQDZ010000056.1:0-12790 GCA_038320185.1 Gaiellales bacterium | reverse complement strand
GGCTCGCGACGGTCTCCCCGTCCTTGCCCCCCGTCAGCAAGTACTTCGTCTCCGAGCCCCTGTTGGTCGCCCCCCTCCCCGGGTTCACCGCGCGCGCCACCGGCGCGAGCGCGAGGGCGAGGACGGCGGCAAGGAGCGCTGGGCGTCTCATCGGCAGACGGCGCGATTATAGGACGTTCGAGGAGCGATTTCAACGCGGCGAGACCGTCCGCGGTCGCGCGGCGAGCCTTGACTTCGATCCTCAACTCTCGTTGTATGGCCGCATCCACGTCGACGAGCTGACCGGCGGCACGGCAGCCGAGATCCCGCTAGGGGTCCCGGTTGTCCGTTGCCAGGCGATCCGGAAGAGCTTCGGCGACAACCTCGTCCTAGACGGTGTCGACCTCGAGGTCGGCGCCGGCCAGACGCTCGTCGTCATCGGACCGAGCGGAAGCGGCAAGAGCACGCTCCTGCGCTGCGTCAACCTCCTCGAGCCTCTCGACAGCGGTCACATCTTCTTCGAGGGCCGCGAGATCACCGCGAAGGGGGTCGATGTCTCGGCCGTGCGGCAGCGGATCGGGATGGTCTTCCAGCAGTTCAACCTCTTCCCGCACCTGAAGGTGATCGACAACTTGACACTCGCCGCGCGGCGGATCCGGCGCATCCCACGCGCACTCGCGGAGGAGCGGGCGACCGAGCTCCTGGCGCGCGTGGGGCTCGTGGAGAAGGCGCGCCAGTACCCTCATCAGCTCTCGGGAGGCCAGCAACAGCGGGTCGCGATCGCGCGGGCCTTGATGATGGAGCCCCACGTCATGCTCTTCGACGAGGTGACCTCCGCGCTGGATCCAGAGCTCGTCGGCGAGGTGCTCGTCGTCATGCGCGACCTCGCCAGGTCGGGAATGACGATGCTCGTGGTCACGCACGAGATGCAGTTTGCGCGGGAGGTAGGCGACCGGCTCGTCTTCATGGACGAGGGACGCATCGTCGAGCAGGGCGTTCCTTCGGAAGTGCTCGACCGGCCGGCCGAGGAGCGCACGCGGCGGTTTCTCCGCCGGACGCTCCAGCTTGTCGACTCGCTCGACGAGCTCGTCATCGACGAACAAGGAGGAGAGGCATGAGACGCATCGCAATTGTCACCGTCGCGGCTGCGCTGTTGGGTGGGGGACTAGCAGCCTGGGCCCCGGCCGCGCCTTCGCGAGGCGGGGCGCGCCCGGCCGCGACGCCGAAGCTCCCGAAGCTTCCGGCACTCCCGCCGGACGTCAAGAGCCGCCACCGGTGGGTGATCGGAGTCAAGTGCGACTTCCCGCCCTTCGGGTTCATCGACGTCAAGGGGCAGAACGACGGCTACGACGTCCAGATCGCGCGCCGCTTCACCGAGCTCGCGTTCGGCAAGGCCAACCGGCTCTCGCTCGTTTGCGTGACGACGCCGAGCCGCATCCCGACGCTACAGGCGAAGCGGGTCGACATCATCATCTCGACGCTCACCTACACCCCGGCGCGGGCCCAGGTGATCGACTTCTCCAAGCCCTACTACTCGGCGACAGGCCGGCTGCTCGTCCCGAACAACTCCAGCATCAACTCGACCCAGGACCTTGCGGGCAAGACGGTCGTGACCACGCGCGGGGCGATCTATGCGACCTGGGTCCGCAACTGCTTCAAGAACACGAAGCTGCTCGAGGTCGACAGCCCGAGTGCCGCGGTGCTCGCGGTGCAGAACGGGCAGGCAGACACGTTCATGTTCGACGACGCGTTCCTGCTGGGAGTCGCGACGCAGAACCCGTCGCTCAAGCTCACGAAGGACAAGTTCCTGAACCTTCCGTGGGGGATCGGGATCCGGAAGGGCGAGACCGACATGGCGGCATGGGTCAACACCGCGCTGCGGAGGATGCAGCTCAAGGATGAGTTCGTGAAGATCCTCGCGGCCAACGCGCCCAAGCGGCTGGTCGGCGACTTCACCGACAACGTTCCACGGCCGAAGTCGAGCTTCCGCTACAGCGACAGCGACCTGACGACGGTTTGCTCGTAGCAACGAGCTGATCCGGAGCGGCCGCCGGAGGGCGGCCGCTCCGGCTCCCTCCGATCCAGGATGCACCTCCTCGCCGCCTTCTCGTGGTCGTTCATCTGGCAGCACCACGGCGAGTTGCTCGCAGGACTTCGCCGAACCCTCGAGGTCTCCGGGATCGCGATCGGCGGCTCGTTTTGCATCGGCCTCCTCCTCGGTGGGGCGCGCGCACACCGCCTGCCGGTCGTCAGCCAGCTTGCCGCCGTGTACGTCGACCTGATCCGCAACACGCCGATCCTCGCGCAGATCTTCCTCCTCTTCTACGGCCTGCCCCAGTTCGGGATCCGGCTGACGCCGTTCACGACGGCCTGGCTCTCGGTGATGGTCTGGGGCGGCGCCTTCAACACCGAGAATTTCCGCGCGGGCTTCGAGGCGGTGCCACACCAGTTCCGCGAAGCAGGCTTGGCGCTCGGCTTCAACCGCCTCCGAACCTTTGTCAACGTAACGTTGCCGATCGGCGGTCGGATCGCGATCCCGGCCTCGATCAACACGTTCGTCGCAGTGCTGAAGAACACGGCGCTGCTGACCGCGATCGGCTACCCCGAACTCACCAGCACCGCCCGCTCGATCGCGGCCGTCACCTTCCGCGATGCCGAGATGACGGTGGTGCTCGCGATCACCTATCTCGTCATCGTCTGGCTGATCTCGATCGGCATCCGCCGGCTCGAGGGCCGGCTCGCGCTGCCGAAGGCCGCCTGATGCTCGCCTTCCTCGCGCTCGCCGACTGGATCGGCCCCGTGGCGAGGTACATGGCTACGGTGGGCCTGAAGGAGACCGCGCGCATCGCGGCGATCGCCGTCGCCGGCAGCTTCGCCGTCGGTGTCTCCCTCGGGACACTGCTCACCGTCCGCTTCCTGCCGCTCCGGGGGTTGATCCGCCTGTACGTCGAGGTCTGGCGGGGCCTGCCGATCATCGTCACGATCTTCCTGATCTTCTTCGCCCTCCCGAGCATCGGCATCCGCTTCAGCCCCTACCTCGCCGCCGGGATCGGCCTGATCCTCTGGGGAAGCGCGCAGGTTGCGGAGGCGACCCGCGGCGCAATCGAGTCGATCCCTCGCGAGCAGCACGAGGCGGCCTCGGCACTCGGCTTCGGGTGGGCCGGCAGGCACGTCTTCATCGTCCTGCCGCAGGCGCTGCGCAGGCTCCTACCGCCGCTCGTGAGCCTGCTCGTGAACGTGATCCAGAACACGACGCTCGCGGCGATCATCGGCGGCGCGGAGGTGCTCGAGACGGGCCAGCGCTCGGTCGAGCGCCTGACGCTCGAGACCGGCACACCGCACGCGTTCGCGATCTACGGGGGCGTCATGGCCGTCTTCTTCGTCATCTCCTTTCCGCTCACCCGCCTCGCGGCGTATCTCGAACGCCGGCTCGCCTGAAGAGCGACGCTCTGGGCCGGCTACGCCTTGCGGCGAGGGGCCGGGCTCTTGCGCATCTTCTCCATCTGGCGGCGCTGCTGACGGTTCTGCGGCGTCGGCATCGCGCCTTGCTCGCCCGCGGCCTCGAGGTAGGCGGCCCGCTCCGAAGCGCTTAGTCGCGACAGGGCGGCCTGCGCACGGCGCGGGTCCCGTTCGACGCCGCCCGTCCGCTCGAGCTTCCTGATCGCGCTCGCGAGCTCGGGATTCTGACGCTCGAGGGCAGCCTGCGATGCCTTCCGCATCAGCCGCCGCATGAACGGCACCTTTGCGAGGAGCCCCACGATCGGCCGGATGTAGCGCCCTCCGCGCAGGCGCGCGAGGACCACGAAGATCCCGAAGAGCAGGACGATCGCACCGAGGACGTAGAGCGGGATGAAGTAGGTCCACACGGCGGAGGGCATCGTAGCGAGGAGCCGCGGCAGCGCGGATCCGGGCGCCGCAAGATCGAACCAGAGGGATCCAACACGCTTCGACGTGAAGTGCAGCCCGCCTGCGCTCTCGGATCGTCTCGCTCGACCGGCAGCACCCCCTCCGTCCTGCGACAGGCGCCTGACGCGCCGCTACGGTGAGAGTGCATGGGACTGACGAGGCGAGATGTCCTCCTCGGCGCCGCGGGCACCGCTGCCGCCCTGCGTCTCGGCGCACCCTCGATCGCTGCCGCGACAGCGCCCGTCCGGCGCTACGAGTACGTCTTTCCGGACGGCCATCTCTACGTCTACGACCTCGACCGCGCCTTCCGGCTCGTCAAGCACGTGGAGCTGCCGCTGACCCGCAACGGCATCCGCGGCGCCTGCGCGAGCGCCGCCACCGGGATGCTCTACGTGAGCTACGGCGGCGACGGCGGCGACAACGGGCCGGGGGCGATGCTCAAGTACGACCTGCGCCGGGACCGCGTGGTCTGGTCGCGCAGCTACCCCTTCGGGATCGACTCCCCCGCCGTCAGCCCCGACGGCCGGCGCGTCTACATGCCGGACGGGGCGCTCTCCTCAGACGGCACCTGGTACGTGCTGGACGGCGGTGACGGACGCGTGGTCGGCCGCATCGAGGGCGGCCGAGCGCCGCACAACACACTGCTGAGCCGCGACGGGCGTCGCCTCTACCTTGGAGGTCGCGACCACGACCAGCTGGAGGTCGCCTATACGCGAAAAAGGGCGCGTGGTGTCGCGTGTCGGCCCGCTCGTGAGCGGCGTGCGGCCCTTCGCGATCAACGGCCGCGAGACCCTCTCGTTCACGACAGCGACCGGGTTTCTCGGCTTTCAGGTCGGAAGCATCTCGAGCGGGAAGGTCCTACACACCATCGATCTCGCCGAGGCGGGATTGCGCTGGGACAAGACGGCCTACGACGAGAGCTACTGCCCGAGCCACGGCATCAGCATCTCACCGGCCGAGCGCACCCTGTGGGTGATCGACGCGCCGAACGAGCTCGTCCACGTCTTCGACGTGATCGGTCTACCGGGCAGGGGCCCGAAGCTGCTCTCCAGCGTGAAGGTCTCGCCGCTGAGCGAGCCCGAGCTCGGCTGCGCCTATGCCTGCACCAAGGACGGCTGGCTGAGCCACAGCCGCGACGGCCGCTTCGTCTTCGTCGGCGACGCCGGCGACGTCGTCGACACGCGCACCCTGCGCGTCGTCAAGCACCTCGCACCGCTCGCGAACACCCGCAAGTACCTCGAGGTCCAGTTCGACGGCCGCGGCCGGCGTGCTCTTCGCGGCGCCGTCGCGTTCCTCGCACGGGCAGTTCGTCGGCCGGCGGTGAGGCCCGCCGTAAAGGGCGGGCCTCACCTCTGCCGTAGGGACTGCTAGTCGCCCGTCGGGGCAGCGTCGCCGGGCTCGTTGCGGCCGGCGTCGGAGACCACCTTCACGACCTCGCAGTTCACGACCTTGTCGCCGTGGTCGTTGGCGCGGATGTACGCCGTGTCGATCCCCGGACCGCAGTCGAGGCGGTCCGGATTGTTGTCGTCGGCCAGCGCGTAGAGCGTGTCGTTGCCCGCGCCGCCGCTCTCCATGTCGGCACCGTCGCCGCCGTACAGCGTGTCGTTGCCGTCGCCGCCGCTGATGCGGTCGGCGCCGTCGCGGCCGCGCAGGAAGTCGTCGCCCGGACCGCCGGCGAGAGTGTCAGCCCCGTCGCCGCCCGAGATCGTGTCGTTCCCCTCGTTGCCGCGGAGCACGTCGAACCCGTCGTTGCCGTAGATCGAGTCGTTCCCGGGCCCGCCCATGACGCGGTCGGCCCCGTCGCGCGCGTAGATCGAGTCGTTGCCCTCGAGCCCCAGGATCAGGTCCGCCGACGGCGTCCCCGTGAGCGTGTCGTTACCCGGGGTGCCCTTGATGCGGTCGGCCGCGGCCACCGCCACGACCGCGAGCGCCACGAACGCAGCGAGCGCGCAGAACACGAGCTTCAGCTTCATTCTTCCTCCTTCACGTCGACCATCGTTGACGGAGAGCAGCATCGAGGCGCCGTGTCAGGCGGCGGTAGGCGCGGCGTAAGACTCCGGCAAACCGCAGGTAAAACTCTCGACACGAGGGCAGGCCTGGAAGTGCGGGCAAGCACGGCGCTTTACCGTGCGCTTACGCAAGCCGCATCGCAGCCTCACCTTCTACGGCGATCATGAGCGGATGGATCACGAGACGCAGGGGGAGTACGCGTGATGAAGAACTTGCGGTGGATGCTCGCCGGCGGCCTCTCCGCGCTCGTACTCGTCGCAGGAGCCTCGGCTGCAGCCCTGCACGCGTTCGGCCCGCGCTCGCTCGGCGATTTCTTCTTCGGCCCCCACCTCGCCCGCGCCGAGCTGGTGCTCGTACAGAACCAGGCCGTCCAGGACTGGCGCGTCGACCGCGGCCGCGTCCGCTCGGTCACTCGCTCCTCCCTCGAGCTCAAGGAGCTCGACGGGACAGTCACGTCGATCCCGCTCGCAGCGTCCACTCAGGTCGAGGTCAATGGCCAGCCCGCTCCGTTCAACGCACTCCAGCGCGGCGCGATGGTGCTCTCGATCCGCCTCCAGGATCAGCCCGCGCAGAAACTCGAGATCCTCTCGAAGCCGAGGAGGTAGAGACGTGGCGACACTCGATACCCCTTACCGGAGCGTCGCTGCCCAGCCCCAGGGACGCCCCGCCGGTGGCACCGTGCTGATCGTCGAGGACGAGCACGCGATCGGCGCCCTCATCCGCAGCTACCTGAGCCGTGACGGATATGGCGTCGTCTGGGTGCGCTCCGGCGAGGAGGCACTCGTCGAGCTCGGGCGGCATCCGGTCCGCATCGTCGTCCTCGACATCGGTCTACCCGGGATGGACGGCTTCGAGGTCTGCCGCCAGATTCGTGGCCGCTCCAAAGTGCCGATCGTGATGGTCACCGCCCGTGACGAGGAGCCCGACCGCGTGGCGGGCCTCGAGGTCGGCGCCGACGACTACGTGACGAAGCCCTTCTCGCCGCGCGAGCTCGTCGCCCGCGTCAAGGCGATCCTCCGTCGCTCGGAGCCCTCGCCGCAGGAGCCTGTCCTCAGTCTCGGCGACGTCGAGGTGAACCTCGACGGCCGCGAGGTGAGCGTCGGCGGCGAGTTCGTCGAGCTGACGGCGAAGGAGTTCGACCTGCTCGCCTGCCTGCTCGAGAATCCCGGTGTCGTCCTCTCGCGCGACACGCTGCTCGACCGCGCGTGGGGGACGACCTACCCGGGCGGAACCCGGACGGTCGACGTGCACGTCGGCCAGCTGCGCCGCAAGCTCGGCAGGCCCGCCCTGATCCGCACGGTCCGCGGCGCGGGCTACAAAGCCGTCGCTCAGTGACCCGCGCCGGCGGGCGCCGGGGGCCGAGCTCGCTGCGGACGCGGCTCTTCGCGGCCACCGCGACACTCGTCGTCCTGTCCGTCGGCGTCACGCTCGGGATCGGCGTCGTGCTCACCCGCCGGGCGGTCGAGCGCGCCCACCTCGAGGACCTCTCCCACCAGGCGGACCTGCTCGCGACCCGCGAGCGCGCTGCGCTGCTGATCAACCTGAAGCCGGTTCGCCCGGTGCTCGCCAAGCAGGAGATCCAGGTGAAGATCATCCTCCGACTCGGCCGACCCTCACGATTTCTCTCGGATGCGGATCGAGCGGCCGTCCGCGCGGGACACGACGTGGACGGGCGGAGCACGCTGGATGGGAGGCCATACTTCTTCGCAGCGCGGCTCGTCCAGCAGAAGGGATTCGTGCTTCTGCGGCCGAGGAGCGTCCGCGCCGCAGACCTGCGACCGTTCCTTCAGGCTCTCCTCCTCGCCGGCATCGTCGGCGCGAGCCTCGCCGGCCTCGCCTCGTTCCTGATCGCACGCGCCATTGCTCGACCGGTGCGCCGGGTGGCGGAGGCCAGCCGCAGCCTCGCTGCCGGCACGGCGCCCGAGCCGCTGCCGGCCGAAGGCTCCGCCGAGCTCGTCTCGCTCTCGCGCTCCTTCAACGAGATGGCCGTGCAACTCGCGCGGGCGCGCGAGGCGGAGCAGGCCTTCCTGCTCTCGGTCAGCCACGAGCTGAAGACGCCGCTGACGGCGATCCGCGGCTACAGCGAGGCGCTGCGGGAAGGCGTCGTCTCCCTCGAGGAGGCCGCCGACACGATCGGCCGGGAGGCGGCCCGCCTCGAGCGCCTCGTGCGCGACCTGCTCGACCTCGCGCGCATGAACCGCAGCGAGTTCACTATCGCCCACGAGCCGATCGAGCTCGGGGAGGTAGCCCAGGAAGCGGTGCGCCGCTACGAGCCGGTCGCGCGTGAGTACGGCGTCTCGCTGGAGGCCTCGGCGGACGTGGCGACGCCGGCCGAGGCCGACTTCGACCGGGTGCTCCAGGTCGTGTCGAACCTCGTCGAGAACGCCGTCCGGTCGACGCCGGCGGGCGGTGCGGTGCGCGTCGCAGCGCACGCCGGCTCGATCGTCGTCTCCGACACCGGGCGCGGCCTGCCGGCGGAGGATCTCGGTCGCGCGTTCGAGCGCTTCTTCCTCTACGGCCGCCACAGAGGCGAGCGGAAACTCGGAACCGGCCTCGGCCTCGCGATCGTCAAGGAGCTGACGGAGGCGATGGGTGGCAGCGTCGAGATCGACAGCGCGCTCGAGCGCGGCACCACCTTCGTCGTTCGCCTCCCGCCCGTGAGCTCTGCGGCGGACGAGCCCGCCCCTGAGAGCACCCTCGTCGAGGCGTAGCTCCGCCCGCGACCAGGAAGGCTGCCGTACTACCCTTGGCCCCTTGAGCCCGGTCTCCGCCTCGCCTGCAACCCTGCTGCCGCCAGACGACGTGACGGCCCGGTTCGACGAGCTCCAGACGAAGCTCGTACCGCTCTGGGAGTCGATGAAGGCGCTGAGCCAAGACGAGCAGACGATCGTGGTCGTCCCCTCGATCACGCTCGACAAGGCCGGCAGCGGCTCCGAGATCCAGGCTTTCGAAGAGCGGTTCCTCTTCCTGCTCCTGCTGCTCCGCCAGCCGCGCGCGCGACTCGTCTACGTGACCTCGCAGCAGATCCTGCCGAGCGTGATCGACTACTACCTCGACCTGCTCCCAGGCGTCATCCCGAGCCACGGCCGCCGGCGCCTCTTCCTACCGAGCCCGCTCGATGGCTCCGACCGGCCGCTGACCCAGAAGCTCCTCGAGCGGCCACGCCTGCTCGAGCAGATCCGCGCGCTGATCCCGAACCGCGACCGTGCGCACCTCGTCCCGTACAACACGACCGAGCTCGAGCGCGACCTCGCGGTGCGGCTCGGCATCCCGATGTACGGCGCCGATCCACGCTACTTCGATCTCGGCACGAAGACCGGCTGTCGCCGGCTCTTCGCGGAGGAGGGTCTCCCCTACCCGCCGGGCCGCGAGAATCTCGATTCGCTGGAAGCCGTGGTCGAAGCTGTCGTCGCGATGCGCCGCGAGAAACCGGGCCTCGAGCAGGTTCTCGTGAAGCTGAACGAGGGCGTTTCCGGCGAGGGCAACGCGCTCGTCGACCTGCGCGGCTGCGGGAAGGATCGCGCGGCGGTGGAGGAGCGCGTCCGCGGGATGCGCTTCGAGCTCGCGCGCATCACGCTGGCGGGCTACACGGCGAAACTCGCCGAGCGCGGCGGCGTCGTCGAGGAGCGGATCACTGGAGAGGAGTTCCGGAGCCCGAGCGTTCAGCTTCGTGTGACCCCCCTTCGCGAGGTGCAGCTCCTCTCGACGCACGACCAGCTCCTCGGCGGACCGAGTGGCCAGAGCTATCTGGGCTGCCGCTTCCCAGCCGACCCCTCCTATGCCGCGACGATCACGCGAGAAGCGGCGAAAGTGGGTCGCCGGCTGGCCCGGGAGGGTGTCCTCGGCCGCTTCGCGATCGACTTCGTCCTGGTGCGAAAGCCCGACGGTTCCTGGGATCCGTACGCAATCGAGCTAAACCTGCGAAAAGGGGGCACGACCCATCCCTTCCTGACCCTCCAGTTCCTCACCGACGGGAGCTATGACCCGGAGAGCGCGACCTTCACAGCGCCGAGTGGCCGGACGAAGTCCTTCGTCGCGAGCGACCACGTCGAGAACGACGCCTATCGCCTGCTGACCCCGGACGACCTGTTCGACATCGTCGTCAGGCGCGGGCTCCACTTCGACCAATCGCGCCAGACCGGGATCGTCTTCCACATACTAAGCGCGCTCGGCGAGCACGGGCGTCTGGGACTGACCGCCGTTGGGGACTCGCCGGAGCAGGCGCAGGAACTCCACGAGCGAGCACTGGCCGTACTCGACGAGGAAGCGAAGGCCGCCGCGACCACCTGACCCGCCGCCCGGCGGCGCGATCGCCGCCGGGCAGGAAGAGCGTTTACCTGACGGCGGCGCGGGCCGATTCGAGCGTCAGGGGCAGCGGCCGCCGCGGAGCCTGGCTGAAGTCGAAGTCCGCGACGAGGTTCCCGAGCTGCGAGGCCTTCTCCCGAACCGTCGGCCGTGGATCGGGACGGCCGTCCGTCTTCGGGTCGAGGCGCGCGCTGCCGATGAAATCGTCCTCGATGAACTTGAGGTAGGCGTCGTAGCTCAGCACCTGCTTGTCGATGTAGCCGCGCTTCGCGTAGGGGCTGATCACGAGACCCGGAACGCGGATGCCATACCCGCTCCCGTCGACCCTCGGCGGTACGACATGGTCGTAGAAGCCGCCCCAGTCGTCCCAGGCGATGAAGATCGCGGTGTCCTTCCAGTTCGGTCCCCGCATGACCGCGTTCACGAGACTCGACACGTACTGCTGGCCGGCGCTCAGCAATGCCGGCGGGTGCTCGCTGTGCACCCCGTCGGGCGTGATCCAGGAAACGGCCGGCAGGTGCCCCGACTTCGCGTCCCGGTAGAAGTTCGCGACCGACTGGATGTTGCCGAGCTCGCCGTCCTTGTGGACCGTGACGAAATCCGGCAGCGGGTTCCAGATCTCCGGCGTCCCCACCTTCTGCTTCTTCGGCGCGCAGGTGGCGGCACCGTCGTCGCAGTCCGGCTGCGTGCCCGGATAGACGTAGTAGCGCCAGGAGACGTGGTAGCGGTGCAGAAGGTACGTCAGGTCCGTCCAGCCGTAGTCCGGCGTCGCCCCCGGCTGCTTCCCGGCATCCGTGTCGGGATTGCCGAGGTCGCTCTTGCAGGTCATCGCGTCGTTCGGGTTCGAGCAGCTCGCAGACCAGGCCGAGACCATCATCAGGTGCGCCGGCAGGCTCCAGGACGCAGCCGACTCGAACATGTGATCCTGGAGCACGAAGTTCTTCGCGTACGCCCAGTACACGGGCAGCTCGCGCGCGTCGTGATACCCCATGACATCGGTCGCCGCACTCCCGCCGGCACAGCGCGGGTTGTTCGGACGCTGCTTGCACTTCTTTCCACGCGGCGCCTGCGCCTGGGCGATGAAGCCGTCCATGCGCCCTCCGTGGACGTCGGCGACGTAGGCCTCGGCGCTGTGCGGCCCGCCGCGATTCAGGTCGTTCGGGTCGTGGTAGGGCTTGACGCACGTGGCCGCCTTCGGGTCCGGCACGCAGACCGTCGGGACGCCGTTCTGCATCGGGATTCCGGCGGCGCCGGGGTAGGTGCCGAAGTACTCGTCGAAGGTCCGGTTCTCCTGCATGATCACGACGACGTGCTTGATCTTGTGGATGCCGACCGCGGGCGGAGTCGCCTTCGCGGCGCCTCCTCCGCTGACGGTCGCGAGAATTGCGGCGAGCGCAGCGCCGGCCGCCAGGGCAAGTGAGAGTGCGATCCGTTTCATGGGCCGCATCGTGTCGGCACAGGAGCAGAGGCGGGTAAGGCCCGGGTAACGAAGCGGCAAGTCTTTCGGCTGAGTCGGCAGCGTCCGCCCGCAGCTCGGCGTGGCACCGAGCATCCCCTCTCGATCGAAACCCACTTCGTCCCGCTCATGCATTCCTTCTGCGTCCCGCACGCCTGAACCACTGGATCTCGGATCGCCGGCGAGGGATTCCGGAGCCGCTGTAGAAAATCCAAGCTCCAAGCAGCATCCCATCCCCGTTTTGCCTGCATTTCTGTCATCCACCCTCACGCGAGCCCGGCTCTTGCGGCTCGCCCGAAATCGGCTAGGCTCCGACCGGCTCCTGTGCGAGAATTCCGCGGAGCCGACCGTCGCCGACGCCACTTTTCCCGACCGCCTGATGAAGATCCACATCGCCCTGCTCGCCGCCCTCCTCGTGGCCATCGGCCCGACCGTGAGCGGTGCGACGACGCCGCCGACCCTCGTCCCACCCGCGGTCCGCGTGGCCGGCGTCGACGTCGGCGGCATGCGGCCTTACCTCGCGCGGCGGAAGATCCGGAAGCATTTCAAGCACCAGCTGCGCGTGATCGTGAAGCAGGGCACCGCCTGGAAGGCGTCCCCGTATCTCTTCGCTTCGAGCGCCGGAATCGGCGAGACGGTGCAGCTCGCCCTCGGCGCCAAGCCGGGCGCGCGGCTCACACTCCCGGTCGCGGTCCACAAGGAGTGGATCCGGCAGTACGTCGACTACCTCGACCACATCTTCTCGCGGCCGGCGGTCGACGCGACGTTCCTCGGGCTCCGCGGGCTACGCCCCGCTGTGAGCTCGGCTCGCTACGGCGTTCGCGTCCGGAAGGCGGTGATGGTGCACCGCATCGAGCGGAGCGTCACCGAGAACCGGCGTGTGCCGATCCGGATGGCGCTGGCGCCGGTGGCGCCGGCGAAGCTGCGGACGAGCTTCAACCAGCCCGTGATCGTCATCCGGCGCCTCTCGAACCAGCTCTACCTCTACAAGGGCGCGAGGTTCTGGCGCAGGTTCGGCGTTGCCACCGGCCAGACCGCCTACCCCACCCCGACCGGCGCCTTCACGATCCTCTACATGCAGCGCTGGCCGACGTGGATTCCACCCGCATCGCCCTGGGCAGCGGGCGCGAAGCC
>JBBQDZ010000055.1:0-12859 GCA_038320185.1 Gaiellales bacterium | reverse complement strand
CCCTAGAACCAGGGGTTCCTCCACGTCAGACTTCTGCTTCCTTGGCGGAGAAGATCACCGTCGGGACCTCCTCCTCGGCGGGATCCTTGTCGAGCAAGATCACGTCGACCAACGTGGCGAGGACGGCGGCGAGCGGCACCGCGAGCAACACCGCGAAGCCGCCGAACAGGATCCCGACCGAGGTGACCGAGATCAGTACGACGAGCGGCGAGAGCCCGACGGCGTCCCCGAGGACGCGCGGGACCACGATGTAGTCCTCAAGGAGGCGGACGGTCAGGACGGCGAGGCCCGCCGCGAGCGCGGTCTGCCACGACTGGGTGAACCCCACGCCGATCGCGAGCGCGCCCGCGGCGAGGGGGCCGATTACAGGGACGATCTCTACGATGCCGCCAAAGGAGCCGACAAGGATCCAGTACGGCACCCCGATGATCGCGAAGGCGGTCGAGAGGACCGTGCCGACGATCAGGATCAGCAGCAGCTGGCCGCGGACGAAGGCGCCGAGCTTCAGGTCGATCAGGTCCCAGGTGTCCCTGAAGACACGGCGCTTTTCTCTGGGTAACAGAGACGTCACGAGTCGCTGCGCCCTGGGTTTCTCGAAGATCCAGTAGGCGGCGGTCGCGAGGGTGAAGAAGATCCCGATGATCACCTCGAACGCCTTCACGGTGATCGAGACCGCCGGGTGAAGCAGCTTGCTGCCGGTCGGTAGGTGCCTCAACCGCTTGTCGAGCGCGACCAGGATGTCGTGTTTGATTCCGGTCGAGTGCGCCTTCGCCTTCGGGAGGTTGTCGATCGCGTGCTGAACCTGGCTCGTCGCCCGCGGAACGACGATCCAGAGGAAGAGCCCGACCAAAATCAGGAGCCCGAGGTAGTGGAGGAGAACGCCGAAGCCATGAGGTACGCGCCGGCGGCCCAGAGCCTCGACACCAGGCCGCATCGCCGCGGCGATGATGGCGGCCAGGAAGAGGATCGAGATCACGAGCCGGAGCTTCCAGAGCGCTAGGGCGAGGACGACCACGCCAACGGCCACGAGGGTCGCGACGAACGCTCGCTTGGCAACGTGTTGCATTTCGGCAATCTTCTGTTCCGAAAGCCGGAGGCGCAAACGGTCTGAGGGGAGGAGGCGCCCGCGGCGCGACGAAGTGCTCCACCTCATGCTCGCGTCGCCCGACGAGCACGTCTGTCTCGAGGCGCGCCGGCATGGCATCGTCCTTGCCCGTCCGCTCGCCCGGGCCTGTCTCGCGGCCCTCGCAGGCGCCTTCCTGCTCGCCGTGCGCTGGCCCTTCCCGCTCCTCGGGGCGCCGCTCGTCGCCGCCGGCGCCGTGGTCGCGGTCCGGGCGGTCTGGCGTTGGGAGCGAACAAGACTCGTGGTGACGACCGAGAAGGTGTTCGTCGTCCACGGCACGCTGAGGCGCCGCGCGTCTGCCGTTCGGCTCCGGTCGATCCAGCTGCTCGATCTGGAGGAGTCGCTGCTCGGAAGGGTGCTCGGTTACGGGACGGTCGTCGCCGGACCGCTTGAGCTCGACCACGTGCCTGACGCGAAGGGGGTCTACCGCCTCGTCGAGCGTCTCTGCGCATAGATTGCGCGACACCGGTGCTTCGAGCCCTCACGATCGCCGCGCTGATGTTCGGGGCGTCCGCCGCCTCGGTCGGTGCCGGTGCCGTGGACGGGTTCGAGACGCTGACGCTCCCGGTCTGGGTGGAGTACGGAGGCGGAACCGGCGCGATCGCGAGCCCGAACACTCTGTGTGACACGAGCCGGACGGGCTCCGAGCTGGCACGCCTGTCCGACCCGGTTGGCTCGTTCTCCGACCCGGCCTGGTCGCGAGACGGAACGAGACTCGCCTTCGCCCAGTACGATCGGGCTAGCGGGCGCCACTCGATCAGGGTCACCGCGGCCCGCTCCTGGAAGCCCGTGACCTTGGGGCTCTCCAGCGGAGCGCTCAGCGGCCCCGCATGGTCTCCCGACGGCAGCACGATCGCCTACGCGAGCAGCTCCGCCAAGGCACCGGGGATCTACACGATCCGCCCGGACGGTCGAGGCAACGCACGGTTCTTCGCAGGCAGCGCCTTCGCGCCGACCTGGTCGCCTGGCGGTGATCGCGTCGCTTTCGCGACGCCAGCCGGGATCGATGTCGCGCGGGTCGACGGAGCGGCGGCGGAGCAGGTCACGGCAGGCGGTGCGACGCCGGCGTGGTCGCCGGACGGTAGCCGCATCGCCTTCGTCGCCAACGTCTCGGCCTTCGGCGACCAGGACCTGTTCTTTATGGCTCCCGACGGGTCGGGGCGCGTGCGCCTGACGATGCTCGCTGCAAGCGGCGGCGTGACCACCATCGGCCGCCCGGCCTGGTCGCTCGACGGCTCCACGATCGCGGTCAGGCGCACCGTGACGCACAGCTTCGGCAAGGGCGACTTCGTCCAGCGCGACCTGATCCTGGTCGATGTCGCCAGCGGCTCGAGTGCGAGCCTGAAACTCCCACTCGCCTTCGGCGATCCGGCGTGGCGTCCAGCGCCACCGGCGCCGGCGAACCCCGTAGCTCGTCCGTGCGCCGTCCTCGGCGGGAACGGCGGGACTGCCCTTCGGGGTACGCCCTACGACGACCTGATCGTCGCGGGCGATGGGAACGACTCGATCGACGGCGGTGCTGGGAACGACTGGATCGAAGCCGGGTTGGGCGACGATCGGGTTGTCGGCGGCGCCGGCCGCGACGAGATCTGGTCCGGGCCGGGAACCGATCGGGACCTCGTGCGCGACGGGGAACGCGACCTCGTCCACTGCGGAGACTTCCCGCGCGACACGGTCCTCGCAGACCGCCTCGACAACGTTGCCGGGCGGTGTAAGCGAACACTAGTTCGATAGCGTAAACTGGGCTGACATGGCCGCCGAAGAGCTCGTCGTCCACGGCGCCCGCGAGCACAATCTCAAGGACGTCACGGTTCGCCTCCCGCGGAACCGACTCGTCTGCATCACCGGTCTCTCGGGCTCAGGGAAGTCGAGCCTCGCCTTCGACACCATCTACGCCGAGGGCCAGAGGCGCTATGTCGAGTCGCTCTCCGCGTACGCGCGCCAGTTCCTCCAGATGATGGAGAAGCCCGACGTCGACTCGATCGACGGCCTCAGCCCGGCGATCTCGATCGACCAGAAGACCACCTCCCGCAACCCTCGCTCGACCGTCGGCACCGTCACCGAGATCTACGACTACCTTCGCCTGCTCTACGCGCGCGTCGGCCGCCCGCACTGCACCGTCTGCGGCCGCCCGATCGCCGGCCAGAGCCTCGACTCGATCGTCGACCAGATCCTGCGCCTGCCGACCGGAACACGGTTCACCGTCAACGCGCCGGTCGTGCGCGACCGCAAGGGCGAGTATCGCGAGCTGCTCGAGGAGCTCCGGAGTGAGGGGTTCACGCGTGTCGAGGTCGACGGCGAGCAGCGCCTGCTCGAGGAGCCCATCCAGCTCGACAAGAAGTTCAAGCACACGATCGAGGTGGTGGTCGACCGCCTCGTGATGAAGCAGGACCTACGGCAGCGGCTCGCACAGTCGGTCGAGACCGCCGCAGGGCTCGCCGAGGGCCTCGTCGCGATCGCCGTCGTCGACGGAGAGACGATGACCTTCTCCGAGAAGTTCGCGTGTCCCGAGCACGGAGTGTCCCTGCCGGAGCTCCAGCCTCGGATCTTCTCCTTCAACTCGCCACACGGTGCCTGTCCACGCTGCACCGGCCTCGGCTCCCAGCAGGAGATCGACCCGGATCTGCTGGTGCCGGACCCGACCGTCTCGATCTCGGACGGAGCGCTCGTTCCCTGGGCGGTCGGCAACGCCGGGTTCTACGAGTCGGTCATCCAGGCGATCGCCGACCGGTACGAGATCGAAATGGACGCGCCGTGGGAGAGCCTCACGCCGGAGCAGCAGAGCCTCTTCCTGTACGGCACCCAGGGCGACCGCGTCTACGTCACGTACCGCAACCGCATGGGGCGGCGGCGCTCGTACATGCTCGCCTTCGAGGGCATCGTGCCGAGCCTGCAGCGGCGCTACCGCGACACCGACTCGGCGCAGCAGCGCGAGCGGATCGAGGAGTACATGAGCTTTCGTCCCTGCCCCGCCTGTCGCGGAGCACGGCTGAAACCCGAGGTGCTGGCGGTTACCGTCGGCGACCGCAACATCCACGAGTTCACGAAGTTGTCGGTGTCCAGAGCGCTCGAGTTCCTCGAGGAGCTAGCCCTCTCCGAGGTCGAGGAGCTCATCGGCGTGCGGATCATCAAGGAGATCCGGGAGCGGCTGACCTTCCTCGACAACGTCGGCGTCGGTTACCTCGCCCTCGACCGCGCCGCGGCGACGCTCTCCGGCGGCGAGGCGCAGCGGCTGCGGCTCGCGACCCAGATCGGCAGCCAGCTGGTCGGCGTCCTCTACATCCTCGACGAGCCGTCGATCGGGCTCCACCAGCGCGACAACGACAAGCTGATCGGGACGCTCGAGCGGCTACGCGACCTGGGGAACACCGTCCTCGTCGTCGAGCACGACGAGCAGATGATGCGGGCCGCGGACTGGCTCGTCGACATGGGCCCGGGCGCCGGCGAGCACGGCGGCCACGTCGTCGCCGAGGGGTCGGCGGGGCTGGTCGAGCGCAATCCCGCCTCGGTGACCGGCAAGTTCCTCTCGGGCGAGCGCACGATCGCCGTTCCGCCGCGGCGCACCGAGGAGTGCGGGTCGTTCTGGGTGCGCGGCGCGACCATGCACAACCTCAAGGGCATCGACGTCGAGTTCCCCGTCGGCCGCTTCGTCTGCGTCACCGGCGTCTCGGGCTCGGGCAAGTCGACGCTCGTGAACGAGATCGTCTACAAGGCGCTCGCCAACCGCCTGCACCGTCTGCGCGTGAAGCCGGGCGAGCACGAGTCGTGCGACGGCATCGAGTGCTACGACAAGGTGATCGACATCGACCAGTCGCCGATCGGTCGGACGCCGCGCTCCAACCCCGCGACCTACACGAAGCTCTTCGACCACATCCGCGAGCTGTACTCGCTGACCCCGGAGGCGAAGGTGCGCGGCTACAAGCCCGGCCGCTTCTCGTTCAACGTCCGTGGCGGGCGCTGCGAGACGTGCAAGGGCGACGGTCAGATCAAGATCGAGATGCACTTCCTCCCCGACGTCTACGTGCCCTGCGAGACCTGCAAGGGGGCGCGCTACAACCGCGAGACGCTCGAGGTTCGCTTCAAGGGCAAGTCGATCTCGGACGTGCTCGCCATGTCGGTCGAGGAGGCTCTGCGGTTTTTCGCGAAGATCCCGAAGCTCCGCCGTCGGCTGCAGACCCTCCACGACGTCGGGCTCGACTACCTCAAGCTGGGCCAGCCGGCGACGACGCTCTCCGGCGGCGAGGCCCAGAGGGTGAAGCTTGCCTCAGAGCTCTCGAAGGTCGCGACCGGGCGGACGCTCTACATCCTCGACGAGCCGACGACCGGCCTGCACTTCGCAGACATCGAGAAGCTCCTCGAGGTGCTCCAGCGCCTCGTCGACTCGGGCAACACGGTGCTTGTAATCGAGCACAACCTGGACGTGATCAAGCAGGCCGACTGGCTGGTCGACCTAGGCCCCGAGGGGGGTGAGGCCGGCGGCGAGGTGATCGCGGTCGGCACTCCCGAGGACGTCGCCGGGGTTCCCGGAAGCTTCACGGGGCAGTTCCTGCGCGGCGTGCTGCCAGCTGTCGCCGCAGCCGCCTGACGGGACTTCTCGCGTCCCGCAGGCTGCGTCCGCTCGGCTTCGACCGCGGAGCGAACCCGATCTGCACGGCTCCCTCAGATCGGGAACGGCGAGCAGCCCGCTCGTGTGCGGCAGGATCAATCGCGGCCGAATCCCTCCGCGCATCCCGAGCGGATCCCACGAGCCCGTCTGCGAGACGCGGTCGACGTAAAGCGGTTGCGCGCGAGCATCTCCTCGACGCGGTCGGCGATCGGCTCTCCATCGCCACTGTACGTCGTGCCATACCTCCAGAGGAGGCAACCGAACCGTAGGCTGCTCGGAGAGTGAACGAGGCAGCGGCCGCCGGGCGTACGGATTCGCTGGAGCGCGAGTGGTGGCTGCGGACGCTCCTCGTCCTCCAGAGCCCTCGTGCCGTCTTCCACGCCCTCAGGGACGACTCGACGGAAGCGGCGGAGGCTCGCGCCGAGCCGATGCTCGCGATCGTCTTCCTTGGCGGGATCGCTGCCGTCCTCGCCACGGGAACCGCTGCGCGCCTGCTGGACTACCACGACTACGACGGCCTGCTGATCGCGGTCTGGGCGCTGATCGCGGGCGGCATCTACGGTGCCGCGAGCTACTGGGTCCTCGGCGGCGCCGTCTACCTCGGCGCGCGCGGTGCGGGGGGGATCGGCAGCTACCGGCGGGCCCGCCATCTCCTCGGGCTGGCGGCGACGCCGCTCGTCCTCTGGCTGCTTGTCGTCTGGCCCGTCCGCCTCGCGCTCTACCGGGGCGACATCTTTCGCCGAGGCGGCGCGGACGAGGGCTCGTCACGCTACGTCTTCGCCGGCCTCGGCCTGGTCTTTCTCGCCTGGGTCGCCGCGCTGCTCCTGGTGGGCATGCGCACCGTGCACGGCTGGACCTGGGTGCGCTCTGCGGCAGCACTCTCGCTGGCGGCGGTCTTCCTCTGCCTGTTCGCGCTGCTCGCTGCGCTCACCTGACCGTCGCGTCGAGAAGCGCGAGCTCCTCGTCCGGGATCGCGTAAGTGTGCTGCTCCGCCGGAAAGCGGCCCGACCGGACGTCGCCGACGTAGGTCGCGAGCGCCGCCCGGATCTCGTCGGCGATCTCCGCGTACCGCTTGACGAAGCGAGGCGTGGTCTCGGTGTAGCCGAGCAGGTCGTGCCACACGAGCACCTGCCCGTCGCAGCCGGCGCCGGCGCCGATGCCGATCGTCGGGACGCCGAGGCGCCGGGAGACCCGGTCGGCGACCGCAGCCGGCACCGCCTCGAGCACGATCGAGAAGCAGCCCGCCTTCTCGAGAGCGAGGGCCTCCTCCAGCAGGAGTACTGCCTTGGCGGCGGTCCGGCCCTGTGCCTTGAAGCCTCCGAGCATGGTCGCCGACTGCGGCGTCAGGCCGACGTGTCCCATCACCGGAATGCCGGCTTCGACAATCGCGCGCGCCCGCGACACCATCGCCCCGCCGCCCTCGAGCTTGACGGTGTCGGCGCCGCCCTCCTTGACCAGGCGAATCGCGTTTCGGACCGCGTCCTCGTCCGAGACCTGGTAGGAGCCGAAGGGCATGTCGCCGATGACGATCGGTCGGCGTGCTCCGCGCGTGACCCACTGGGTCATGAAGACCATCTCGTCCATCGAGACGGGGACGGTGGAGGGGTGGCCGTGCAGGACCATGCCGGCCGTGTCGCCGACGAGGATGAGGTCGACGCCGGCCTCGTCGGCGAGCCGGCCGCCGGGCGCGTCGTAGGCCGTCACCATCGCGATCTTCTCGCCGCGACGCTTCATCTCCAGCAGCTCGGGGAGCGGCAGCTTGCCGGGCGCGGGCGCGTTCGGTCCCGGGGTGCGGGGACGGGTGCTCATGAGAGGTCTCCTTCGAGTAGAACGTTGTCGATGAGGCGGGTCTTGCCGATCCGCACGGCGGCGGCGAGAACGAGACGGCCGTCGAGCCGGACGGCCTCGGCGTAGTCGGGGTCGAGGCCGTCGAGCGACGCGCGGGCGGCCTCGACGGGGTCTGACCCGATGAGGAACGCCTGCCGTCCCGCCTCGAGAGCGCGGGGCAGTGCGAGCGCTCGCTCGCGCTCCTCGGCGGAGAGCAGACCGTTACGCGACGAGAGGGCCAGACCGTCGGCGTCCCGGATCGTCGGAAGCACGCGGAGCTCGAGCTCCAGGTTCAGGTCGCGCACGAGCTGCGTGATGAGGGCCACCTGCTGCGCGTCCTTCTGGCCGAAGTAGGCACGGCCTGGACGGACGATGTTGAAGAGCTTGAGGCAGACCGTCGCCACGCCTCGGAAGTGCCCGGGTCGATGCTCTCCTTCGAGACGGCGGCCGAGACCCTCGACCTCGACCCAGGTCTCGTGTCCCGGCGCGAAGAGGTCCTCCGGCGCGGGCGCGAAGAGGAAGTCGACCCCTGCGGCCGCGGCGCGGTTCGCGTCGCCTACCTCGTCGCGGGGATAGGTGGCGTAGTCCTCTTCGGGCCCGAACTGCGAAGGGTTGACGAACAGGCTCGCCACGACTGTGCCGCACTCCCTGCGCGCGGCGTGGAAGAGCGAGAAGTGGCCCGCGTGGTAGGCGCCCATCGTCGGAACGAGCCCGATCGTCGAGCCGGCGCGCAGCGGCTCGAGTGCCTCGCGTACCTCGGCGACCGTACGCAGTGTTCTCACGCCGCGCTCGCCTGCACAAGGGCGCGGTACAGCGGCTCGAGCTGCGGGCGGCGCTCGCGGATCGCCCGCAAATGCGCCTCGACGGTCTCCCAGTCGCCTCGCGCGATTGGCCCGGTCACCTCGAAGCCGTTGTCGATCGTCCGCTGCATGAGCGGCAGCAGCGCCTCCGGCGGCGCGCCGGCGAGCTCGAAGAGCGCGGCCGCCTCACGATAGAGCGTGACGAGGAGCGGCGAGGCGAGGGACGCGCCGGCGTGGTAGAGGGCCTGCTCTCCGTCGGCGAGGGCAAAGGGCCGCAGCCCCAGCACCTCGGCTAGCGCGGTTCCGGTCTCGCACGCCTCCTCCGTCTCGCCGGTGACCGCCGCATACGCTCCATCGAGCTGCTCCGGCCCCCGACGGCGCACAATCGTCTGAAGGGGATGCACACCGAAGCGGCGGACGTGCGGAGCAAGGGCCGCGAGCGGCGTCGCGCCGCTGACGTGGGCGACCCACGGTCCGGCCTCGAGCTCCCGCGCGACCGTAGCGATCGCGCGGTCGGGCACGCAGATCAGGACGAGATCTGTGGGCGCACCTCGGTCGACGAGCCCGACCCCGCGCTCGCCCAGGCGAGCGGCGATCGCCGAGCCGACACGTCCGGCACCGATGACACAGACCTTCTCGATCACACGAACGCTCCAGTTCCGTAGCGGATACCGGGCCGCCGCGAGTCTACTGGCGACGGTTCGCCAGGCGCTGCTCGAGCGTTGCCCGCACGGCCGGCCAGTCATCGTCGACCACCGCGTACCAGGCGGAGTCGCGACGCTCGCCGGCGCGGACGATCATGTGCTTGCGGTGGATGCCCTCGAATTCGGCCGGCAGGGCCGCGAGCGCCCGGCGGGAGCGCTCGTTGAGGGCGTCCGTCTTGAACTCGACCCGCTTGCAGTGGAGATCCTCGAACGCGTGCCGCAACAACAGGTACTTCGCCTCTGCATTCGCGCCCGTGCTCCAGGCGTGGCTTGCGAGCCAGGTCCAGCCGATCTCGAGCACGCGATGCTCGGGGCGCAGGTTCAGGTACCGCGTGCTGCCGATCGGCTCCCGGTCTGCGGCGGCAAGTGTGGCGAAGGGAACCTCGGGTCCCCGGCGCGCCAGGGCCAGTGCCTCGTCGAACCAGGCGTCGAAGCGGCCGCGGTCGTCGCCTGCCCGCACGCTCATCCAGTCCCAGATCCTCGGATCGGAGGCCGCGGCCTCCCACAGGCCCTCGCGGTGAGCCTCGGTGAGCGGCTCCAGGACGACGATGCGACCCTGAAGCGTGGTTGCGAGCGAGTCGAACACGATGTCTGGTCCCATGTCTACACTGCCGAGGCGATGCCGATCTACGAGTACGTGTGCATGGAGTGCGAGTGCCACTTCGAGGAGCTCGTTCGCGGAGCGGACGAGAGCCCCGACTGCCCCGATTGCGGGGCGGTACGGGTGGTCAAGCAGTTCTCCGTCTTCGCGGCTCACGGCACCGCCGCACAGCCCAGCTTCGGCGGTGGAGGCGGAGGCGGTTGTTGCGGCGGGAGCTGTGGCTGCGGGCACTGATCTAGCGCCACTACAGCCGGGCGGGTCGTGGACCGGGCCTGCGAAGCTCGCCGCGTTCGAGGAGCAGGTCTCGGGCTGCACTCGCTGCCGCCTCGCGCAGGGACGGACGCAGGTCGTCTTCGGTGTCGGCGATCCGACCGCCGACCTGATGTTCGTCGGCGAGGCTCCCGGGTTCCACGAGGACAAGCAGGGCTTCCCGTTTGTCGGCCAGGCCGGGAAGCTCCTCGACCGCCTGCTCGTAGAAATCGGCCTCTCGCGCGCCGAGGTGTATGTGTCGAACGTACTGAAGTGCCGCCCTCCGGGCAATCGAGACCCCGCCCCCGACGAGATCGAAGCCTGCGAGAGCCATCTCTTCCGCCAGATCGAGCTGATTCAGCCGAGGATCGTCGCGACGCTCGGAAACTTTGCGACGAAGCTCCTGTCCGGAAAGCAGCTCGGCATCACGCGTGTGCACGGGCAGGAGCAGGAGGTGACCCTCGGCGGGAACCGGGTGGTCCTCTACCCGCTCTACCATCCCGCCGCGGCGCTCTACACGCCGCGGATGCTGGAGGTGCTCGCGGCGGACTTCCGGCGCCTCCCGGACCTGCTCGGCCGCGCGAGCTCCTCTCAGCCGGACGCGCGGGCGACCGCCGCGCCAGCTCTGCAGCCGGCGGTACAGCTCGGCCTCTTCTAGGCCCTTTCCCCCGTAGCCTCTTCGGCGTGGAGTTCGAGTCGGCCTCGCCCGAGCAGACGGAGCTTCTCGCGGCACGGCTGGCGTGCGTTCTAAGGCCCGGCGACCTCGTCACGGTCTCCGGCGAGCTCGGCACCGGGAAGACCACCTTCGTCCGCGGCGCCTGCAGAGCTCTCGGCGTCGAGGGTCGCGTCACCAGTCCGACCTTCACGATCGGACACCGCTACGACGGTGAGGTTGCCGTGTCGCACCTCGATCTCTACCGCTTCACGCACGTTTCTGCTCCCGAGTGGGGCGATCTCGAGCCGTACTTCGACGGTGCGATCTGCTTCGTGGAGTGGCCCGAGGCGGGCGCGGGATGGCTGCCGGCTCCGCGCGTTGCGGTCCGGTTGCGGCACCGGAGCGTGACCCATAGACTTCTCTCCTTCGTCGGTGACGAAAAAGCCCTGCTCGGAAGCGCTTTCGAAGAGTGCTGACACTTGCGTTCGATACGGCCACCGCGGTGGCGACGGTCGCACTCGTTGACGGCGAGGAGGTGCTCGCGGAGCGCCGATCGCGGGCCGCTCGCGTGCTCGCAGAGGCCCATCTGATGCTGGTCGACGCGGGCCGCTCGCCGGGGGAGCTCACGCGTCTCGTCGTTGGCACCGGCCCCGGAAGCTTCACCGGGATTCGCATCGGACTTGCCACCGCACGCGGGGTTGCACTGGCGCTCGATGTGCCGGTTGCTGGCGTCTCGACACTCGCCGCGCTCGCGGCCGGTGCGTCGGCTTCGGTCCCGCTGATCGACGCGCGGCGCCGGGAAGTGTTCGCGCTCCTCGGGGAGCCGATCTGCCTTCGCCCGGCCGACTTGCAACTCGACCCCGGAACCGTCTGCATCGGCGACGGCGCCCTTCGCTACCGCGTCCTCCTCGAGGAGGCTGGGCTGGTCGTGCCACCGGACGCGAGCGAGGTCCATCTGCCCCGGGCGCGCTACCACGCCCGCCTGGCCCGCGACTTCGGCCCGGCCGAGCTCGTGGAGCCGGTCTACCTGCGTGCGCCCGACGCCGAGCAGGCCGCTGTCGCGTGAGCCTGCACTTCCGGAAGCTGGAGGCTCGCGACCTGGCGTCGATCGAACGCATCGAGGGGCGCGCCTACCCGACGCCGTGGTCACGATCGATGTTCGCCGGGGAGCTCGCGAAGGGAGCATCGGTCTCCCTCGGCGCCTTCGAGGACGAGAGCGGCGAGCTCGTCGGCTACCTGATCATTTCCCGGTACGTGGACGCGTGGCACGTCATGAACCTTGCCGTCGCCCCGGAGCATCGCCGCCGCGGCGTCGCGACCGCGCTCCTGAGCCACCTCTTCGAGCTGACGGCGGGCGAGAGCCGGCGCGGGTACACGCTGGAGGTGCGGGTGTCGAACGGCGCTGCGATCCGGCTCTACGAGCAGATGGGCTTTCGCTCGCGCGGCTTCCGCCGCGGGTACTACACCGACAACCGCGAGGACGCGCTGATCATGTGGCGAGATCCGGAGCCGGCCGATCAGGTCCTCAGCGGCTCCGGGTGATCCTCGGAATTGAGACCTCGTGCGACGAGACTGCAGCGGCTCTGGTCAGCGGCGACGGCCACGTCGCCGCGAGCGTCGTGGCCTCGCAGGTCGACCTGCACGCGCGCTACGGAGGTGTCGTGCCCGAGATCGCCTCCCGGCGCCACCTGGAGCTCGTGACGCCCGTCGTCCGGGAGGCCCTCCGCAAGGCCGGCGCCGTGCTTGCCGAGGTCGAGATGGTGGCGGTGACGCGGGGCCCCGGGCTCGTGGGAGCCCTCCTCGTGGGTCTTGCCGCGGCGAAGGGTCTCGCCTGGGGACGAAGGCTACCGCTCGTGCCGGTCGACCACCTGCACGGGCACGTCGCGTCGCTCTACCTCGAGCCGACCGACCTCGACCCGCCCTTCCTCTGCCTGCTCGCAAGTGGGGGCCACACGCTGCTCCTCGACGTGCGTGAGCGCGGCAGGTTCTCGATTCTCGGCTCGACGCGCGACGACGCTGCGGGCGAGGCGTTCGACAAAGGGGCGCGGCTCCTCGGCCTCGGCTACCCGGGCGGCGCGGCGATCGATCGGCTGGCCTGCACGGGCGACCCCTCGGCATTCGTCTTCCCGGTGGCGCGCGTCCCAGGCTTCGATTTCTCCTTCTCCGGGGTGAAGACCGCGCTCCTGTACGCCGTGCGAGCTCTGGAGGCGACCGAGCTCGAGGCCCGGCGCGCGGATCTGGCGGCGGCGTACCAGCGCGCGCTCGTTCGGGCTCTCGTCGAGCAGACGCTCGCC
>JBBQDZ010000054.1:0-13220 GCA_038320185.1 Gaiellales bacterium | reverse complement strand
CCTCCCGGAACGTTGGTTCTAGGCGACTTCGCGGAGCTTCTGGCTCTCCGCGAGAGCGCGGAGCTTCTTCAGGCCCTGGTTCTCGATCTGGCGGATCCGCTCGCGCGTGACGTTGAACGTGCGGCCGACCTCGTCGAGTGTGCAGGGGTGCTCGTCATTCAGCCCGTAGCGCAGCTCGAGCACGCGTCGCTCACGGTACGAGAGCGACGACAGGACCTTCGTCAACGTCTCTTTGCGAAGCGTGACCTCCGCCGCCTCGTCGGGCAGCGGCTCCGTCTCGTCGGTGATGAAGTGACCGAACTCCGACTCGTCGTCTTCACCGACGGGCTTCTCGAGCGAGACGGGCGACTGCGCGGTGCGACGGATCTGCTCGACCTCGCCGCAGGTGAGCTCGACGTCGCGCGCGATCTCGGGTGAGGTGGGCTCGCGCCCGAACTCGGCCCGCAGCTTGCGCTCCGAGCGCAGGATCTTGTTCAGCTTCTCGACGATATGGACCGGCATTCGGATCGTGCGACCCTTGTCGGCCAGAGCGCGCGCAACCGCCTGGCGAATCCACCAGGTGGCGTAGGTCGAGAACTTGAAGCCCTTGCGGTAGTCGAACTTCTCGGCGGCCCGGACGAGCCCGATCGTGCCCTCCTGGATCAGGTCGAGGAAGGGCAGACCCTGGTTGCGGTAACGCTTGGCGATCGAGACGACGAGGCGGAGGTTCGCCTCGATCATCTCCTGCTTCGCGCCGTGGTCGCCCCGCTCGATCCGCTTCGCCAGCTCGACCTCCTGCGCCGCGGTTAGGAGGTCGACCTTGCCGACGTCCTTGAGGAAGAGCTGCAGCGAGTCGGTCGTGATCTCGCGCACGGCATCGTCCAGCCGCACGACCTCCACCTCGGCCGCCGGGACGACCTCGATCTGAAGCTCGTCGAGCGCCGCGTAGAACTCCTCGAGCTGACCGGCGTCGAGGTCGAGCTCGTCGAGCGCGAGGGCAATCTCCTCGGAGGTCAAGGCACCTATCTCCTGGCCGGTCGCGAGCAGACCGCGCGCCTCATCGGTCTCCAGGACGTCGACGGTTGGCGGTCTGGCCGTTACTCGCGCTGCGCTCACGTGCCCTCCCCCTCGCCTGGTCCCTGTAAAGGCCTCCTGCGAAGGCGGCACTCTCGCACACGAACCGGATGGATCGCCATAGGCCGATCGGCTCATCTTTCGGTCAGCGAGTCCTAACGCCGCCCAGGCTGCGCAGGTAGCGGCTCGCTTCCCTGCCGAGGCGCGTGTTCGGGCCCTCGGCTACAGCCCGCCGGAGCTCTCGCTTCGCCTGCTCGACCTGGCCGATCCAGAGGAGGAGTAGGCCGAGGTGGAACCGGACGGTCGGCGCCTGCGGAAACCGGCGGGCGAGGGGGCCGAGGCGCGCGAACGCCATCGAAGGGTTCGCCTTCGTGAAGAGCCCCACGGCCTCGGCGACCCGGGCCTCGGGATCCCCGGGGGCCGCGGCGGCGGCTGCCGCGTACTGACGCTCGGCGGAGACCGGCTGACCGAGACGCTGCAGCGCCACGCCGTAGAGGAGCTTCGGCCGAGGTCCGCGGCGTCGTGCGGCGGCGGCGAGGGCGGCGAGCTGCGCGGGCGGCGTAAGGCGTGCGAGATCCGCGGGCGGATCGAACCCCGGAACGAAGACCGGAAGGCCCTTCGGGAACCGCGGATGCAGCAGATCGTCCGCTGCGACCGCCGAGGCGGTGTCGGGCGCCGCCCGGACCGCGCGTCGCCAGGCGGCAGCCGCCGGGTCGTCTCGACCGGCCCAGAAGAGGGCGAGTCCGAGGTGGAGCTGTGCGAACGAGCTCCGCGGGCTCCTGCCCGCAAGCTCTTCGACCCGGGCGAGGCTGTGATCGGGCCAGCGGGCGAAAGCAAGACCGACCTGCGCCTCGAGCGAGCCGTAGCGGGCGAAGATGCGGGCTGCGGCTGCGCGCCGGCGGGAATCATAGAGCCGGCCTGCGCGCCGAAGTGCCCGAGCCTCCGGGTCGATGCGGACGCCGAGGTCGAGAGCGAGCGGCGGTACGCCCGCCCGCGGCCCGGCCGCCGGCGCGGCGGCTTCCGGGGAGCGGTTCGAGGTCGCGAGGGTGACGCCGACCGTCACGCCCGCCGCCGCGGCGGCCGCGGCCGTGACGAGCGCGACGACGCGGGCGCGGGCGCTCATCGCGGGAACGGTAGTGGCACTGCGACGTCGCGGCCCACTGTCCCCTGTCACGGAAGTGGAACGAAAGTGAGACGAGAGTAGGGTCCTCTGGGGGTTCTCTGGGGGTCCTCTGAGGCGGCTCCGGGGGTCCTCTGAGGTTGTGGGGCATCGAGGGACCGGGCGCCAGGGAGACACGGACGTGTGGTGCGGCCGACGGTGCGTCCCGACGCCTTGACCCCGCGCCCCACAGGCAGGGCGGGAATGTCGGGCCGGCGCTCGGCGTTTGCCCGCCTACCCAAAGCTATCCTCGAGCGAGGCAATGCCCACCTACCGAGAACTGCTCCAGCGCACGAAGACCGAGATCGACGAGGTCGACGCCCCGCGGGCGAACGAGCTCCTCGCCGGGCCTGAGCCGCCGCTCATCCTGGACGTGCGCGAGCGCGACGAATGGGACGAGGGCCATATTCCGGGCGCGATCCACATACCGCGCGGGAACCTCGAGTCACGCGTCGAGCAGGCGGCGCCGCAGAAGGAGCGGCCGCTCGTTCTCTACTGCGCCTCCGGAAACCGCTCGGCGTTCGCAGCGAAATCCCTCGGCGAGCTCGGCTACGAGAGCGTCAGCTCTCTCGCCGGCGGCTTCGCCGACTGGAAGCGAAACGGCTTCCCGACGAAGCTTCCGCGCTCGCTCTCGCCGGAGCGCCGGACCCGCTACAGCCGCCACCTCCTCATTCCCGAGGTCGGCGAAGAGGGCCAGCTGCGCCTCCTCGACTCGCGCGTCCTCCTGATCGGTGCCGGCGGCCTGGGCTCGCCCGCCTCGCTCTACCTGGCCGCGGCCGGGGTCGGAACGCTCGGGATCGTGGACGCCGACGTCGTCGACGAGACCAACCTCCAGCGCCAGGTCGTCCACTCCACGGCCTCGCTCGGAGAGCCGAAGGTCGACTCCGCCAAGCGCGCCCTGGTCGGCCTCAACCCCGATGTCGACATCCTCACCTATCGTGAGCGGCTGACTTCGGAGAACGTCGACCGCATCCTCGAGGGTGGCTGGGACGTGATCGTGGACGGGGCCGACAACTTCCCCACGCGCTACCTCGTCAACGATGCCTCGGTGTGGCATGGCGTGCCCGTCGTGCACGGCTCCATCTACCGCTTCGAAGGCCAGGTCACCGTATTCAAGCCCCGCGAGGGTCCTTGTTATCGCTGCCTCTTCCCGCAGCCGCCACCTCCGGAGCTGGCTCCGAGCTGCGCCGAGGGTGGCGTCCTCGGCGTTCTGCCGGGCATCATCGGCTCGCTCCAGGCAAACGAGGCGCTAAAGCTCGCGCTCGGAATCGGCGACTCGCTCGCCGGGCGACTGGTGCTCTTCGATGCGCTGTCGGCGAGCTTCACCGAGGTCTCGGTGCGCCGTGACCCGGACTGCCCGGTCTGCGGCGAGAACCCCTCGATCACCGAGTACGTCGACTACGTCCAGTTCTGTGCCGCCCCCGGCGCGCAGGTGCGATGACGACGATCCGCATCCCTCCCACCTTGCGGGGTGAGGCGAACGGGCAGGCGCAGGTCCAGGCCGACGGAGCGACGGTCGGCGAGCTACTCGACGACCTGATGTCGCGCTTCCCCGCGTTGCGCGACCGGATCCTCGTCGCGGACGAGATCGCGCCGTTCGTGAACGTCTACCTCGACAGCGAGGACGTGCGGACGCTCCACGGGCTGGAGACGCCGGTGTTCGACGGATCCACGGTCATCCTCCTACCGGCCATGGCCGGTGGGTGTTAACCGTCCCGCGCACAGCCTCCTCGACCTCGTCGGGCACACGCCGCTCGTCGAGCTGACGCGGCTCTCTCCCACCGGCGGCGCCAGGATCTACGCGAAGCTCGAGGGCCAGAACCCGACCGGCTCGATCAAGGATCGCGTCGCCAAAGCGATGATCGAGACTGCGGAGGCCTCAGGCGAGCTCGAGCCGGGCCGGGCGATCCTCGAGCCGACGAGCGGCAACACCGGCATCTCGCTCGCCCTGGTTGCGAAGCTGAAGGGATACCCGCTCACCTGCGTCATGCCCGAGAGCGTCACCGAGGAGCGCAAGCGCCTGCTCGAGCTCTACGGCGCCGAGATCGTCTTCTCCCCCGGCGCGGAGGGCTCGAACGGCGCCGTGCGCGCTGCGCTCGAGCTGGCAGAGCGCGAGCCGCGATATTTCCTGCCCTTCCAGTACGGGAACGAGGCGAACCCGCGTGCCCACTACGAGGGCACCGGGGCAGAGATCGTCGCCGAGCTCGCCCGCGTGGACGTGCTCGTCGCGGGGCTCGGCACCGGCGGCACGCTCATGGGAACCGGGGCGCGGCTGCGGAAGGCTTTTCCAGACGTGGTCGTCGCCGCAGCGGAGCCGCTTCCGGGCGACCCCGTGATGGGCCTGCGCTCGCTCGAGGAGGGCTACGTGCCGCCGATCCTCGACGTCTCGCAGCTCGACCGGAAGCTCCTCGTCTCGAACGCGGAAGCGGTGACGGCACTCCGTGCGCTCCTCGATCGCGAGGGGATCTTCGCCGGCGTCTCCTCCGGAGCGGTCCTGCATGTGGCACGGAAGCTGGCCGAGGAGCTCTCCGGCGGCGTCGTCGTCTGCGTCCTCGCGGACGCCGGTTGGAAGTACCTCTCCGCGCCGTTCTGGACGGAGCCCGACCCGGAACGGTCGATGGAGGCGAGCCTCTGGTGGTAGTGGCGCAGACGATTCGCGACGCGATCGAGGAGCACGCTCGCGCGGAGGCCCCGAACGAAGCCTGCGGGCTCCTCGCGCTACGCGAAGGGATCGCCGAGCGCTACCTGCCGGCCGAGAACGAGGAGGCGAGTCCCTACAGATTCCGACTCAAGCCGCGCGACCCCCTCGACTTCTTCCTCGAGGACGAGGGCTACGAGCTCGCTGTCGTCCACTCGCACCCGCCCGAAGCGCCGACGGGGGCGCGGCCCTCCCGCACCGACGTCGAGAACGTCGGTCTGTGGGAGGGCCGCCCTTACCTCGTGTTCTGGCTGAAGACGGGCGAGTTGCGTGCCTGGAGGATCGCCCGCGGCAAGATCGACGAGATCCCGCTCAGGTCACCTTGAAGGAGCCGTGCATCGCCGCCTCGTGCGGCTTGCAGTAGTACTTCCACGTCCCCTTCTTCAGGGTGACGGTGACGGTCTTCGTGCCGGTCTGACTGACGTCGGTCAGATCCTTCTCGAACTTCCCGCCCGACTCCTGCTCGAGCACGAAGTTGTGAATCCGGGACTTGTCGCTGACGACGAAGCTGTACTTGCCTGCCTTCAGCGAGGTCACCTTCTTGCCGTGCGAGTCCTTGAGGCTGATCGTGAAGCCCGGCCCTACCGTGCCGACGAGCTTCGGGGTCGCCATCGCCGAGATCTGCGTGGCGAAAACTGCGGTCGCGGCGACGACCACCGCGACCGCGATCAACATACGTCGTCTCATGCGTTACTCCTTTTGCCGAGGTTGCCGCAGGGAGATACGCCGAGCCGGCCGCAGCGGTTTCCCGTTCTCTCCCAGGCGCCGCTTTGCTGTGCCGACCTCAGGAGCTCGGGCTTGCCCGCGCTCGGTCTGAAACGACCGCACGAGCGCACTCGAGTAGAGACGGATGCACCTACGTGGCCTTGAACGAGCCCTTCATCGTCGTGCGGTGCGGATCGCAGACGTAGGTATAGGTCTTGCCCTTCTTGAACGTCACGGTCGCGCTCTTCGAGCCCACGAAGGGAACCGAGGTGATCTCCTTGTTGACCCCGGAGCCGGTGAGGTGGAAGTTGTGGATCGGCGACTTGTCGGATACGGCGACCGTGTAGGTGCCGGCCTTGACGCTCGTCACCTTCTTGCCGTGCGAGTCCTTGAGGGTGATCGTGAAGCCGGGACCGACGGTGCCGGTGAGCTTCGGATGGGCCATGGCGCCGGTCTGCGCGACCAGCGCGAGCGACGCGGCGAGCGCCGCGACGAGCAGGGCGATGCGCTTCATGTGTCTCCTCGGATAGATGGTTTGGTGCTGGTTCCAGTGTAGTCAGGCCCCCGCGTCCCGCAGCGCGGGGTACAGCGCCCGGAAACGCCGGTAACCATCCTCGTATACCTCCCGCCATGCGGACTCCGGCTCCACGCGCCCCTCGGTCCGGACGCAGGCACGCACCGCCTCGCCGCAGTCGGCGAACACCCCCCCGGCGACACCGGCAAGCAGAGCGGCCCCGAACGCGGACCCCTCCTCCGCGGCCGTCCACTCGAGCGGCAGGCCGAGCACGGAGGCGACGATCCGGAGCCACAGCTCGCTACGGGCACCGCCGCCGGAAACCCGGCCGGCAGCGGGGCGCACCCCAAGCTCGCGGAGGAGCTCGAGCGAGTCGCGCAGGCCGAAGGCGACGCCTTCGAGCACCGCGCGGACGAGCTCGCCCCGCCCGTGGCCGAGCGAGAGGCCGGTGAAGGCGCCCCGCGCATCCGGGTCGGCGTGCGGCGTCCGCTCGCCTGCAAGGTAGGGGAGGAAGGTGATGCCCGCAGCGCCGGCCGGAGCCGCCTCGGCGGCCTCGGTCAGTTGCTCGAACGGCTCTCCCGGAGCGACCGCGTCGCGCAGCCAGCGAAGCGATCCCGCGGCCGAGAGCATCACACCCATCGCCTCCCACGTGCCGGGCACGGCATGGCAGAAGGCGTGGACGCGCGCCCGCGCGTCCGCGGCATATCGGGGCAGGGCTGCGAAGACGACGCCGGAGGTGCCGAGGACGACGGAGATCGGCCCCGGGCGGTCGACGCCGACGCCGAGGGCTGCCGCCGCCTGATCGCCGGCGCCGGCAGCGACGCGGATGCCGCGCGGCGTGGCGCCGGCGGGCACGGGCGACTCCAGTGCCTCGGGAAGCCAGGCCTGCGGAATGCGGAGCTCCCGCAGCACCTCGTCGCTCCAACGACGTTCCGCGACGTCGAAGAGAAGCGTCCCCGACGCGTCCGCGACGTCCGTGGCAAGCGTGCCCGTCAGCCGGAGGCGGACGTAGTCCTTCGGCAGCAGGACGTGGGCGATCCTGCCGTACACCTCCGGCTCGTGCCTGCGCACCCAGAGGAGCTTCGGCGCGGTGAACCCGGGAAGCGCGCGGTTGCCCGTCAGCCGGATGAGGCGCTCCAAACCAACCCGCGCCTCGATCTCGGCGCACTCCGCCCCGGTGCGCTGATCGTTCCAGAGGATCGCCGGCCGAAGCACGCGGAGCCGCTCGTCGAGGAGCACGAGGCCGTGCATCTGCCCGCTCAGCCCGATGCCGACGGTCGGGAGGCCCGCGAGCTGGTCGAGGGCGCGCTCGGCGCCCCGCCACCAGTCCTCCGGATCCTGCTCGGCCCAGCCGGTACGCGGCAGCGAGAGCTCGTGGGCCTCCTCGGCGCGCGCAAGCACCTCCCCGTTCGAGGAGATCGCGATCGCCTTGACACTCGTCGTCCCGACGTCGAGGCCGACGAGCGCCCCGTCCCTAGGTAGGGGGGCTGCAGGCGCCGGGCTCATACGATTTCGAGATGGAGGTGCAAGAGCTCCGGCAGGGACTGTGGCGCTGGACGGCGCCCCATCCCGAGTGGACGCCCTCGGACGCAGGCCCCGAGGGGTGGGACCGCGACGTCGGCTGCGTGTACGCCGAGACGCCCGGGGCTGTCGTCCTCGTCGACCCGCTCGTGCCGCCGGAGCCTGAGCGCCCGCGCTTCTTCGGGGCTCTCGACGCCGACGTCGAGCGGGCGGGCCTGCCGGTGGTCGTCCTCCTGACCGCCTCCTGGCACGAGCGCAGCACGGCCAGCCTGGTGGCGCGATACGACGCGAAGCTGGGATCGCCACCGGCAGGAGTCGAGCAGATCGCCGTCGCCGGCGCCGGCGGCGAGGAGGAGTGTGTCGTGTGGCTCTCGGGAGCACGCGCGCTCGTCGCCGGAGACGTGCTCCTCGGCGACGGAACCGGAGGCGTGCGCGTCTGCCCCGACTCGTGGCTCCCCGAGGAGAGCCGCGGCGAGGCCATTCGTGCGCGGCTCCGGCGACTTCTCGACCTGCCGGTCGAGATCCTGCTGCCCTCGCACGGCGAGCCGGTACTGACGGACGCCCACGCCGCGCTCGCCCGCGCGCTCGACTAAGAGCCTGTCCGGAAAGTCGAGCAGGCCCTACTCGCCGCCGAGCGCCTGGTAGACGAGCTCGTAGGCTCGCACCGCGTCCTTGCGCTGCTGAGCCTCCCGCAACGCCGCATCGTCGATCCGCCCGGCCACCCCGTCGATGAATCGCCACTGCAGGACGCTGCGACGCACGGCGGCGATCGGATCCTCCGTGTAGGGGTAGAGGTCGAAGCCGAGTCGCTCGCCGTTGTCGCCGTAGCCGGCGCGACGTAGCTCGAGCGCCAGCTCGAGCGTCTCCATGAAGGCCGTCGCGCCCACCATGTTGTCGTCGTCGAAGGTGCCCCACCCCGAGTTCGCGTGCTGGTGTCCGAGGAGGCCCTCGGCCGCGAGCAGCGCCGCGTACTCCCCGAGGGACTCGCCGTTCATGATCAGGTGCTGCCAGTCCATGTTGACCTTGACGTTGTCGATCCCCTCCGCCCGGAGCTTGTGGATCACGTGCAGGGTCATGCCGATGTTGCGCATGAGGATCTTCATTGCGGGCTCTGAGTTCTTGTGCTCGAGGAAGAGCAGCGAGCCGCGCTGCGCCAGCCGCTGCGCGGTCTGACCGAGCCCTTCGACGAGCCAGCGCCAGCTGTCCGCGTAGGGCGTCTGGAACGGGTAGTTGTAGCCCTCGATTCCCGGCCAGACGATCAGGTGGACGCCGAGCTCGCCGGCGAGGTCCGCCGCGCCGAGGCAGATGCGAAGCGCCTCGGCGCGAGTCTCCGGAACCGGAGAGACGAGGCCGCCGCGACCGAAGCGCGGATCGAGGTGCAGCCCGCCGGCGAGGCAGTAGATCCCATGAGCGCCAAGCGCCTCGCGAACCGCCTCGACGTTCGCCTCGGAGAGCTCCTGCGGATAGTGGAACTCGTAGTCGTCGATCAGCTCGCCGAGCCCCTCGACCGCCCGGCGCACGCGGGTCGGCGTGTCCTCTCCGACCCCCTCGGGCCGGTAGCCGCCCGGAAGGAAACGGGTCACCATCGGGCCGAGCGCCCAGATGCCGAGGCTCGTCTTCAACATGGTGGCCTTCGCGACCTGCTGCGCTCCATTCGAGCTTCCTCGGAGGGGCGGCTCCACGCGCTTAGTATCCCTCACCCGTGCGCTATGGAGCCATCACCTTCGTCTGGACGAGCCCGTTTCGAACCGCAGACCTCGGCCTTGTCCAGCGCGTGGCCGACCTCGGCTTCGACGTGATCGAGGTGGCGGTCGAGCAGCCGGGGCTCCTGGACGGAGCGGCTCTTCGAAACGCACTCGACTCGGCAGGCCTCGACGCCCTCGTGATCGGCTTCGGCACGGACGAGCGCGACCTGTCGAGTGACGACGAGGACGTTCGCCGCGCGGGGCTTGCCTACGCGAAGCTCTGCGTCGACCTGGCGGCGGAGGTCGGCGCGAAGGTCCTCGCCGGCCCGCTCAACTCGGCTGTCGGCAAGGCCCGCATGCTCACGCCCGACGAGCGCAGACGGGAGCGCGAGCGCGCGATCGAGGGCCTGCGCGAGGTGGCCGACCACGCCGGTGAACGGGGGGTGGCGCTTGCCCTCGAGCCCCTGAACCGCTGGGAGAACGACATGCTGAACACCGTCGACCAAGGAACCGATCTCTGCGCCTCGATCGACCGCGAGAACGTCGGGCTCCTCCTCGACACCTTCCACATGAACATCGAGGAAAAGCGGATCGGCGACGCGATCCGTGCCGCTGGCCCGTTGCTGTTCCACTTCCACGCCTGCGAGAACGACCGCAGCGCTCCCGGCTCCGCCCACGTCGACTGGCTCGAGGTGCGCGACGCGCTGCGCGAGGCTGGTTACGACGACGTGGCCTCGCTCGAGTCGTTCGTCCCGACGATCCCCGAGCTAGCGACCGCGGTGTCCATGTGGCGCCCGATCTACGACGACCCGGACATCTTCGCCCGGGACGGGCTCGCCCACCTGAAGACGCTCTTCGAGGAGGCCTGATGGCACGACCCGTGACCCTCTTCACCGGCCAGTGGGCCGACCTGCCCCTGGAGACGCTCGCCGAGAAGACCGGGGCCTTCGGCTTCGACGGCCTGGAGCTCGCCTGCTGGGGAGACCACTTCGAGGTCGACCGCGCGCTCGCAGAAGACGGCTACGTCGAGTCGCGACGAGAGCTCCTGAAGCGAAACGGGCTCCAGTGCTGGGCGATCGGAGCCCACCTCGTCGGCCAGGCCGTGTGCGACCGGATCGACGAGCGCCACCGTGCGATCCTCCCGCCGGAGGTCTTCGGCGACGGTGATCCGGAGGGGGTGCGCCGGCGAGCGGCCGAGCGGCTGAAGGACACCGCACGCGCGGCCGCGAGGTTCGGCGTGCGGCAGGTGAACGGCTTCACCGGCTCCTCGATCTGGCACCTCCTCTACTCGTTCCCGCCGAACGACTTCGGCGAGATCGACCGCGCCTACGAGGACTTCGCGGAGCGCTGGGGCCCGATCGTCGACGTCTTCGACGCGGAGGGAGTGCGGTTCGGCCTCGAGGTCCACCCGACCGAGATCGCCTACGACTTCGTGACGACTCGGCGGACGCTCGAGGCGATCGACCGGCGCGACGGCTTCGGGATCAACTTCGACCCGAGCCACTTCGCTCACCAGTTCCTCGACTCGGCGGCCTTCGTGCTCGAGTTCGCGGACCGGATCTACCACGTGCACGTCAAGGACTCGAAGCGCTCACTCGACGGCCGCAGGTCGATCCTCGCCTCGCACCTCAACTTCGGCGAGCGCGAGCGCGGCTGGGACTTTGTCTCCCCTGGTCACGGCGACGTCGACTTCGAGAGCCTCTTCCGCGCCCTGAACCAGATCGGCTACGGCGGCCCGCTCTCGATCGAATGGGAGGACTCGGGGATGGACCGCGAGTGGGGCGCGCAGGATGCGCTGGCGTACGTCCGGCGGACGGACTTCGCGCCCTCCGAGCTCGCGTTCGACGCGGCGATGCAGCGGGCGAGCGAGTCGGCGGCGAGCGCCGGCGGAACGTGAGGACGCGGCAGCCCTGGCCCTTGCCTCCAGGCTGCCTGCTGTCTTCCGCACCTGCCTCGAGGGCTAGGAGGGATTGGCGAAATTGCGCACGAAGCTCGCCGCTCGTCCGGACTGGACCATGCGGCGTAGCCACACGGCTACCAGAACGAAGGCGACAGCACCGAGCGGCAAACCGCCTCGCAGTAACCAGATTACGACGACCATGCAGCCAGCTGCATAGACGGTGCGAAACACCCAGGGCATCGAAAAGGCATTGTAGGGCGGGCTGCGCTACGGGGCAAGCGGAACGGCTCGCGCTCGCGGAAGCGCAAGGCTAAGAAGCTCTAACAAAATGAGTTCCGGAGACGGCTGTAGCAGAGCAGACAGGGCACTCGGCGTAGACACGGTTGTTGTCGTAGCCGCGATCCATCGCCACCGAGTCAGGCTTGAAGCCGCGAGCGCGTACAGCGTCGCGCAACGGCGCGACGTACAGCGATTCGTTGCGCCGTCCCGTCCTAGTAGATAGAAAATTCAGCGCCGTCGTTCAGGCTGGCCGGCGGAGGCGCGCGCCCAGTAGCGCCGCACCGAGCGCTGGCAGCGCCAGCAAGAACAAGAGCGACGCCGAGCCCGCCGAATGCGGATGCCCCCGCGGCACCCCACGGCCGCTGAGGATCATCGCCAGATGACCGAACGCGATCGCCGAACCGAGCAGCAGGCCCGACGCTCTTGCCCCCTGCGGCACGAGCGCGCCCGCTGCGCCGCTCGCGATCAGGAGGGCGACGAGCGACGTCTGCGTCGCCTCGGTATGGAAGTCGAACCAGGCAAGGCCGGCGCCCGCGGCGATCAGCGCGCCCAGGAGCGACGGAGGCGGCGCAAGCTGCGCCAAACGCACGCGGGCAACGAAGCCGGCAGCTCCGAGAGTCCAGGAGGCGAGCTCGCCGGCTTCCTCGATCTCGTCGGCCTCACGCACGAGCGCCACGCCCCACTCGCTCCGCTCCGGCGGCAGCCGCCGCGAGACGAAGGCGATGAGTCGGCGCAAGATCTCGCTCACGCAACTCCCAGGGCGACAGCGTGGCCCCGTGCCCGCCCGCGCGCGAGACGCAGCCCCTTCGCGGTCAGGCGGTATACATGGCGCGGGCGCCGACCAAGCTCCCAGCGCGATGCGAGCAGACCGTCGTCGGCCAGACGGGCAAGCGCCGGATAGAGAGTCCCCGAGCCGACGTCGAGCTCTTGGCTGAGCTCGTAGCCGTAGCGCCAGCGTGACGGCGCGGCGGCTAGCGACGCAAGCAGTGCGTCGATCTGGCGCGAAGAGTGGCGCGTGCGACCCAGGTGCGAAGCCTACTCAATTTCTCGACATATGTCGAGTAATTCACTCTCGCTCGGCTCAAAGATAGGTCACGGTGCGCTCGACGACGGCCGAGCGCCCGCGGAGGAAGTCGAGGTCGCAGCCCTCGTTTGCCTGGAGGACGTGCTCCTCGTGCAGCCGCCGGTAGCCGCGCGAGTCCTTCAAATCGGGCCGGCTCCACGCAGCGCGGCGGCGTTCCAGCTCCGCCTCGTCGACCGCCAGGTCGAGCCGGCGCTCGTCGACGTTCAGGCGGATCACGTCTCCGGTCTCGACGACCGCAAGCGGCCCGCCGACGGCCGCCTCCGGCGCGACGTGCAGGACAACGGCGCCGTAGGAGGTGCCGCTCATGCGCGCGTCCGAGATCCGCAGCAGATCTGTGACGCCCCGCTTCAGGAGCTTCGCCGGGATCGGGAGGTGCCCCCACTCCGGCATCCCGGGACCGCCGACGGGACCGGCGTTGCGCAACACGAGCACCGACCGCTCGTCCACCTCGAGCTCGGGGTCGTCGATCCGGCCGGCAAGATCCTCGATCCCCTCGAAGACGATCGCGCGGCCCTCGTGGCGCAGGAGCGCCGGGTCGGCGGCCGAGACCTTCATCACCGCTCCATCCGGGCACAGCGACCCGCGCAGGACGACGAGCGAGCCGCCGGCGTCGAGCGGCTCC
>JBBQDZ010000053.1:0-13267 GCA_038320185.1 Gaiellales bacterium | reverse complement strand
TGGACGTGCTCGTCGTGACCGACCGCGACTTCCGGACGCTCCTCCAGCGCTCGCCGGAGATCCGCATCAAGGTTCTCGAGGCGCTTGCCGAACGGCTCGCGCCCGAGTCCCTGTAAACCGACGACCTACAATCGAGACATGGACGAGCGGCACGAGAATCGCGTGCGCCAATTCCTCGAAGCGTTGATCGGTCCGGTTCGCCGGTACGGGATGAAGAGCTTCCCTTATTCGATCGCGATCGCGGGGACGCTCGCCGGGGTCTTCTCCGCCTCCGCCATCGTGCTTCCACTCTGGGCGTACATCGCGATCGCGGCCGGCTCGTTCCTCGGCGTGCTCACGATCTTCATCCTCTCCTCGCCCCGCTACAAGTTCTGGGTGTTCTCGCTCGTCTACCGCCGTCCGGTCGAGAAGGATCCCGTGGACCGCCCCTACCGTCTGCACATCCGGGGTACGGAGACGAAGGCGCCGGTGCTCCAGGTCGCGGCGGGGAGGAAGATCGACCGCGTCTACGAGGCAGGGCTGCGCTCACTCCTGACCGCGCGAAATCCGGTGGCGATCATCGCCGCGCCCGCACGCGACGTCTCCCGCAAGGATCAGCTCCCCGCGGGGATGTGGGGCCGCGGCGGTTCTCGCACCGAATGCGTCGTCGACCCGAGCGCGTTCGGGATCCCGCTCGAGCCCTACAGCTTCGAGCGCCACTTCACGGGAGCCGCACACGACACGGAGCACTCGCTCGCGATCAAGGACGTCGTCTACCTCCCCCACCTCGCCGTCGCTCTTCGGGGCGCGGGCTACGACCGCGGGCGCCCTGCCGACCCGTTCATGTGGCCGGAGCACTGCGTCGACATGCAGTTCCTCGCTGCGCACGACCTCGTTGTCGTCGGCGGCGGGGACACGAACTTCTGGCACGGCGCCCTCTTCGAGCCGATTTTCCGGAGCTTCTCCGACCCGGCGTCGACGATCCCGCTCGCGTTCGATCTCCGCGACCCGACGGGCACGCTGTCCTTCTACGGCTCGCAGTCGATCAACCTCCAGCTCGCGAACCGGCACCTGATCCCGGGGCTCGAGAACGCGCGTCGGTACGAGCTCGACGAGCGCCACTTCCCCACCTGCTCGATGATTCTCGCGTGCGAGAACCCGTTCGCACGGGCGCTCGGACGGGACCACTGGTGTGTCTTCGTCGCCGGCACCCGCAGCCTCGGGACGAGCGGCGCCGTTCTGGGCCTCGCGGCGATGCTCGAGCAGATGCGGGCTGACCCCGATGTCAACTACTCGAGCCACGTGGACACCGCCGAGCCCGACGTGAAGGCGGCCGTGTCGGCGCTCCTGACGCGCACCGTCCGCTGCGAGTATTCGGCCGACGAGCGCGACGGCGAGATCCGCCCGCGCGGCTGGAACGAGATCCCGGTCGACCGACCCGATCCCGACTACCGCGACTCCTACATGGCGATCGGCGTCGAGTATCTCGACAACCACGGGGAGATCCCGGTCTGGCGAGCGCTCGTCGACCTTGCTCCCGCCGACGGCGCCGCGCCGACGCGCGCGGCCGCGCCGGAGGTCGTGCATGCCTGAGGTCAGCGAGACCCACTACAAGCTCGTCACGCGGGGGATCCTCGACGGGCGCGTCGTCCCCTTCCTCGGCGCGGGCGTGAACCTCTGCGGGCGCCCGCCCGACACGGCCTGGAAGCAGGGCGAGTACTACCCGAGCGGCATGGAGCTCGCCGCACATCTCGCCAAGCGTTTCGACTACCCGCCGGAGGAAGACCAGGACCTCGACCGGGTCGCGGACTACGTCGCGATCATGGCCGGCTCGGGCCCGCTCTACGAGACGCTGCACGAGCTCTTCGACGCCGACTACCCGCCGACGGTGCTGCACAAGTTCCTGGCGGACATCCCGACGATCCGCCGCGAGCAGGAGCTGCCCCAGCGCCATCAGCTGATCGTGACGACGAACTACGACGACGCGATGGAGCGGGCTCTCGACGCGGAGGGGGAACCGTACGACCTCGTCTCCTACTGCGCAGATGGCGACTTCCGGGGGAAGTTCCTGCACTGGGCCCACGGCGAGGACGAGGCGCGCCCGATCGAGCGCCCGAACGAGTACGCCGACATCTCGCTCGACGAGCGAACGGTGATCCTGAAGATCCATGGCCTCGTCGATCGCAAGACGCTCGCGCAGGAGTTCGACAGCTACGTGATCACCCAGGACCACTACATCGATTACCTCGCGCGGTACGAGCTGTCGAGCCTCATCCCCGTCACCCTCGCCGCCAAGCTGAAGAAGAGCCACTTCCTCTTCCTCGGCTACGCGATGCGCGACTTCAACCTCAAAGTGATCCTGCGGCGCATGTGGGGCGAGCAGAAGCTCTCGTACAAGTCCTGGGCGGTCCAGCTCAATCCGTCCCCGCTCGACCAGGAGCTGGCACGTGCTCGCGGTGTCGACATCGTCGACGTCCGTCTCGAGGAGTATGCCGCCGAGCTGGAGGAGCGGGTGCGCAACCCGGTCGAGGAGCCCGCATGACGGGCGCCGGCGCGCTGGCCCCCGCGCCGCCGCGCCTCGAGACGCCCTACAAGGGCCTCACCTACTACTCCGAGAGCGACGCGCCCTACTTCTTCGGCCGCGAGTCGGAGACCGAGATCATCATCGCGAACCTGATGGCGTCGCGGCTGACGCTGCTCTACGGCGAGAGCGGCGTCGGCAAGAGCTCGGTCCTCCACGCCGGTGCGATGCGGCGGCTCCACCAGCTCGCCCGTCAGAATCTTTCCGACTTCGGCCAGCCGGAGTTCGTCGCCGTCTCCTTCCGGAACTGGCAGAACGACCCGATCGCCGGCCTGCGGGACGCGATCCGCACGGCGGTCTCCGAGCTGCTGCCGGATGCCGAGCCGGTCGAGCCGAAGGAGCGCCTCGACGAGGAGCTCTTCGAGTGGTGTGAGCAGATCGACGGCGACCTCGTCCTCGTCCTCGACCAGTTCGAGGAGTACTTCCTCTACCACCCGAGCGACGGCGGTCCCGGCACCTTCGCGCTCGAGTTCCCGCGCGCGCTCAACCGTCCCGACCTCCGGGTCAGCTGCCTCGTCGGCATCCGCGAGGACGGCCTCGCGAAGCTCGACGCCTTCAAGGGCCGCATTCCGAACCTCTTCGACAACTACCTCCGGATCGACCACCTGTCGCTGAAGGCAGCGCGCGCGGCCATCGAGAAGCCGATCGCCAAGTGGAACGAGCTGCACCCGGACAGCGCCGACGTCGCCGTCGAGGACGGGCTCGTCGACTCGGTGCTCGAACAGGTGCGGGCCGGACAGTTCTTCCTCGGGACGGGCGGTGCCGGAACCGTCGTCGAGTCGAAGAACGGCAAGGGCAGCGTCATCGAGACGCCGTTCCTCCAGCTCGTGATGACCCGCCTCTGGGAGGAGGAGCTCGGCTCGGGCTCGCAGGTGCTGCGGCGCGGGACGCTCGAGCGCCTCGGCGGCGCGGAGCGGATCGTCCGGACGCACCTCGACCGCGTGATGGGCGCGCTGCCGGCGGAGGAGCAGGATCTCGCTGCGGATCTCTTCCGTCAGCTCGTCACGCCGTCCGGCGCGAAGATCGCCCACGCGCTCCCCGACCTCGCGGAGTACGCCGAGAGGCCCGAGACCGACCTCGTGCCGGTGATCGAGCATCTCTCCTCGAGCGACATCCGCGTGCTGCGACCGGTGGCGCCGCCTCCCGGCGAGGTCGGGGGGCTGCGCTACGAGATCTTCCACGACGTCCTCGCCGCTGCGATCCTCGACTGGCGCACCCGCTACGTCCAGGCCGAGAAGGAGCGGGAGCTCCACGAGAGTCTGGCCGAGCAGGAGCGCGAGCGGCGGGCCGCAGAGGAGCAGGCCGCGCACGAGCGGCGGCGCGCCCGTATCTCGATGGCCCTCGCGGCGCTCGCGATCGTCGGCGGCATCGCGGCGGCGCTTCTCGGCGTGTGGGCCTGGCAGCAGAAGAACACCGCGCAGCGAGAGCGCGCGACGGCGAAGTCTCAGGGCCTCGCCGCGACGGCCATCCGCTTCGCCGACTTCGACCCGCGCCTCGGCACGGCCCTTGCCGTGCACGCGATGGACATCCACGAGACGGCTGCCGCCGAGGACGCCCTGCGCATCTCGCTCTCGGTCTCGCTTGTCCGACGGATCCTGCGCGGCCACGCGAACTGGATCAACACCGCCGTCTACAACCACGACGGCACCAAGATCCTGACCACGAGCGACGACAAGACGGCGCGGATCTGGGACGTCCGCACCGGCAAGGCGCGCATCCTCGAACCGAACCCCGACTTCGTCGTGTCCGGCGTCTTCAGCCCCGACGGCCGCCGGATCGTGACGGCGAGCGGGAAGATCTTCCGCATTTGGGACGAGGCGAGCGGCAAGCCGCTCTTCACCCAGCACCAGCCGGACTTCGTCTCGAGCGTGACCTACAGCCCCGACGGCCGGTACATCGCGACGACCTCCGGCGACGGCACCGCACGCGTGTGGTCCTCCGACGGAAAGCGGCAGCTCGTCTCGCTCCAGCACGAGCGGGACGTGAACGGGACGACCCGGTCGCTTTCGGTCCTGAGCTCGGCCTTCAGCCCGGACAGCCGGTACCTCCTCACCGGCACCGTCAGCCCCGACAACAAGGGCCGCGTCTGGGACTGGCGCGCGAAGCGGGTCGTTAGCGTCGAGCAGGGCAACATCCAGTCCCAGGTCGACTCGATCACGAGCGTCGCCTACAGTCCCGACGGCAAGCACGTGTCGACGGCAAGCTCCGACAAGACGGTGGCCGTCTGGGCGCCGATGACGGGCCATCAGGAGCAGCTTCTCTACGGCCACAAGGACGAGGTGCTCGGCGTGGCGTTCAGCCCGAACAGCCGGCTGCTCGCCTCCGCCAGCAAGGATGGCGGCGTCCGGCTCTGGGACTGGTCGGCAGGAACCGGCGAGCGCCTGACCGAGCTCCGCGGGCACGAGGACTGGGTCTCCAGCGTCGCCTTCAGCCCCGACGGGCGCTTTGTGCTCTCGGGGAGCAAGGACGGCACGGCGGCGATCTGGCAGGTGCCGCCCGTGAGCGAGCTGCTCGGCCATACCGACTGGGTCACCTGGGCTTCCTACAGCGCCGACGGCCGCGAGGTGGTGACGGCGAGCGACGACGACACGGCGAGGATCTGGGACGTGCGCTCCGGCCGCACACTCCACGTCCTCGGCGCCCGCCACAACAACGACTCGTCCGTCGGCCACACCGACTGGCTCACCTCCGCCTCCTTCAGCGCCGACGGCCGCTTCGTCGCCACCTCGAGCGACGACGACTCCGCGCGTATCTGGGATGCGAAGACGGGCAAGATGCTGAAGGTCCTGGAAGGCCACGGCGACTGGTTGACGGACGCCTCCTTCAGCCCCGACGGCCGCCACCTCGTGACCTCGAGCCTCGACCAGACCGTCCGTATCTGGGACACGCGCACCGGAAAGACGGTGAAGACCCTCGAGAACTTCACACGGACGATCGAGACCGTCGTCTTCAGCCCGAACGGGCGCTTCCTGCTCACGGCGAGCGACGACCGGACGGCGCGGGTCTGGAACTGGCAGACGGGGAAGATCGTCAAGACCCTCTCCGGCCACCTCGGCTCGGTCTACCAGGCCGTCTTCAGCCCCGACGCGCGCTACGTCGCGACCGCGAGCACCGACGGGACGGCTCGGATCTGGCGCTGGCGCGGAAGCGAGCCGCCGCTCGTCCTCCGCGGCCACACCCAGCCGGTGACGAGCGTCGCGTTCAGCCCGGACGGCGAGCGGCTCGTGACGGGCAGCGCCGACCGCATTACACGGTTCTGGGAGGTCGCGACCGGCAAGCTCCTGGGATCGGTGCGCTGGCACGCCGATACGATCGAGTCGGTCGCGTACAGCCCCGACGGCCGCTCCGTTCTCTCGGCGAGCGATGACCGGACGGCCAAGGTGTACCGCTGCGACACCTGCGAGGACGTCCCGACGCTCCTTGCCACAGCCCGCGCCCGCGTCCAGCGAACCGTGGTTCCGGGGGAGATCGACCCGTACCTGCGGTGACTGGTGGCTCGACCGGCAACGGTGCCGGTCGAGCGACTACGCGCGCAGCTCGGCGCCAAAGCGCTCGCGCAGCGCCTCGACGATCCGGACCCGCAGGGCCGCGGCGTCCTCGTCCGAGAGCGTCCGTTCCGGCGACTGGAATGTGGCCGCGAAGGCGATCGACTTCCGCCCCTCGCCCACCTGCTCGCCGCGGTAGACATCGAAGGCCCGCAGCTCCCGCAGCTCGGGGCCGGCCGCGTCCCGCGCCGCGTCGACGAGCGCCGCAGCGGGAACGTCCTCGCCGACGACGAAGGCGAGGTCCTGACGCACGGCGGGATACGTGGCGACGTCCTGGTAGACGATCGGCTCGACGATGCCGGCGAAGAGATCCTCGAGGTCGAGCTCGAACGCGCCCCAGGTGCCGTCGAGCACGCGCGGATGGAGCTCGCCGAGGATTCCCGAATCGACACGCGCAGCCTTCTGCGGATGCAACAGCTCGTCCGCTCCCGGCTCGAAGACCGCCGCAGCCTTCAGCGCCCCGTGCAGCGCCTCGACGGCTCCCTTCACCCGACCGAAGCCGCCCTCGAGGACCCCGGCGACGTGAAGGCGCTCGCGGGGGAGCTCTCCTTCCTCCCGGAAATACACCCGAGCGATCTCGAACAGCCGGATCTCGACTGCACCCGCGTCGACGTTGCGGAGGGCGGCCTCGACGAGACTCGGGAGCAGGCTCGTTCGCAGGACGGCGAGCTCGACCGAGATCGGCTCCGAGAGCGGAAGGCCCGACGGCTCGGCCTCGGCGGGTCGGAGCGAGGGCGTGTAGATCTCCGAGAAGCCGAGTCCGGCGAGGACGTCCTCCACCCGACGCCGCAGCCGCTGCTCAGGGGTGAGTGTGCCGAACATCGCCCGCCGCAGCGGCAGCTTGAACGGCACCTCGCCGAGGCGGAAGCGAGCGACCTCCTCGATGACGTCCACCTCACGGGTGACGTCGCGTGCCCGCCAGGTGGGGACGGTGACACTCCAGCCGCCTCCGCCCTTGAAAACGTCCATCCCGAGGCGTTCGAGTAGCGCCTCCTGCTGCGCCGGCGGCGTCTCGAGGCCGATCAACGCATCGGCCGCGCCCGGCCGGAAGGGGACGACCGGCGGCTCCGGCAAGGCGCCCCTGACGTCACGCTCGCCCACCCATCTCGCACCCGCGACCTCGACGAGAAGCTGCGTCGCGAGCGCTGCCGCCTGCGGCGCGAGGTGCGGGTCGACCCCCTTCTCCCAGCGGTTCGAGCCCTCGGTTCGCAGCCGCAGCCGCTCGGAGGTCCGGAAGATGCCGAACGGCTCGAAGTTCGCCGCCTCGAGCAGCACGACTTGCGTCTGCTCGGCGATCTCCGTCTCCTCGCCGCCCATGATCCCGGCCAGCGCGATGGCCCGCTCGGCGTCGGCGATGACGAGATCTGCTGGATCGAGTGTGCGCACGGCTCCGTCCAGCATCCTGAGCTTCTCCCCGGGGTGCGCCCGTCGAACGACCACGCGTTTCTGCGCGAGGATGGTGTGATCGAACGCGTGCAGCGGGTTGCCGAGCGCGACCATGACGTAATTCGTCACGTCGACGACGTTCGAGATCGGCCGGACGCCAGCCGCGGAGAGGCGCGCCCGCAGCCAGATCGGCGACGGGCCGACCTGGACCTCGCGAAAGAGCCGTCCGACGTAGCGAGGACAGCCGGCGAGATCGTCGATCGCAACGTCCACCGGCTCGTCCCCGGCACGCTGCGGATCGAGGCCGGGAGGAGAAGCCAGCTCGAGGTCGTACAGCGCCGCGACCTCGCGCGCCACGCCGTAGACGGAGAGAAGGTCGGGCCGGTTGCCCGTTGCCTCGACGATGAGCACGTCGTCGGTGAGCGGCAGGACCTCCGCTAGCGGAGTTCCTGGCTCCGGACCGTCCGGGAGGACGATGATCCCAGTGTGGTCGGTACCGAGATCGACCTCGTCCTCGGCGAGGATCATCCCGTCGGAGGCCTCGCCGCGAACCTTGCGCCGATCGAGCTTCAGCCCGTTCGGCAGCACGGCGCCCGCAAGGGCGACCGCGACGGTCGCTCCGGCGGCGAAGTTCCAGGCGCCGCAAACGATCTGGCGCGCATCCCCCTCCCCCACGTCGACGCGGCAGAGCTGGAGCCGGTCTGCGTTCGGGTGCTTTTCGGCCTCGAGCACCCGGCCGACGCGGAAGAGGCCAAGGTTCCCGCCCTCGTCGCTTACGCCGCGGCGCTCGACCCCTTCGACCTCGGCGGCGGCGACGCTTAGCCGCTCGGCGAGCTCCGGAAGCGGCATCTCGATCGCGACGTAGTCGCGCAGCCAGGAGAGCGGGACCTTCATCAGGCTAAAACTGCCGGAGCACCCGCAGGTCGCCCTCCCAAAGGAGGCGGATGTCGGGGATGTCGTGCCGCAGCTGCGCCGTCCGCTCGAGCCCGCAGCCGAACGCGAAGCCGCTCCACTCGTTCGGGTCGACGCCCACGTTCTCGAAGACGCGAGGGTCGACCATGCCGGCCCCACCCATCTCGATCCAGCCGGAGTGCTTGCAGGTGCGGCAGCCGGCGCCGCCGCAGATCCCGCAGCTGACGTCGGGCTCGATCGAGGGCTCGGTGAAGGGGAAGAAGTGCGTCCGGAAGCGGACGCGCCGCTCCGGCCCGTAGAGCGCGCGCATCACGTGCAGGAGCGTCCCTTTCAGGTCGGCAAGAGTGAGGCCGCGATCCACCGCGAGCCCCTCGAACTGGTGGAAGATCGGGTACCTCGTTGCAGTGATCGCATCGCGCCGGTAGACCCGGCCGATCGAGACCATGTAGATGGGCGGCTCCCTCTCCTCGAGCGCGTGGATCTGCGAGGGCGAGGTCTCGGTGCGAAGAACGCGGTCGCGCTCCAGGAAGAACGTATCTCGCGCGGACCGCGACGGGTGGGTCGGCTCGAAGGCGAGCTTGTCGAAGTTGTAGGCGATCGTCTCGACCTCGCGATCGTCCCGGATCTCGTACCCGAGCCCGAGGAACGCGTCCTCGACCTGGCGGCGCACCTGGGTGATCGGGTGCAGCTGGCCGAACGGAAGGTGCTCGCCGGGGAGCGTGACGTCGACGCGCTCCTCCTCGAGCCGCCGCTTCAGCTCGGTCTGCCCCAGGCGCTCGGCCGCGTCGCGTTCGGCCGTCTCGAGGCGCGCCCGAAGCGTGTTCAGCGTTCGGCCGGTCTGCGCATCGCGGATCTCGCGCAAAGCCTGCGGGAGGGGCGAACGCCTGCCGAGGTAGAGAACGTGCGCGTCGGAGAGCTGTGCCGCGCTCGAGGCGTCGCCGAAGGCAGCGAGTGCCTCCGCCTCGTACGCCGCCCAGTCCACGGCGGCGACTGTACTACCCGGCCGTTCCTCCACCTCTTTCTCCTCCGATTCGAGGGTCGTGTCCACCGCGTTCTCAGCCCCGGCTCGAGTTCAGGGAAGGTCGGCTGAGCGCGTCAGCGTCGCTCCCCGGCGACGAGCCGGGGCGCGGTAAAGACGAAGGCGCTGCGCGTCGCGTCCACAGCCTCACGATAGCGAGAATCCGATGGTGGAACCGAGCTCCTACGACGCCATCGCCGAGCTCTACGACCCCTGGAGCCGCGGCGTCACCGAGGACGTCCCGTTCTACGTCGCGGAGGCGAAGCAGTCGGGCGGGCCTGTCGTCGAGCTCGGAGTCGGGACGGGGCGCATCGCGATCCCGATTGCGGCCGAGGGCATCTCCGTCATCGGGGTCGACTCGTCGCGCGGGATGCTGGAGCGCTGCGCCCGGCAGGCGGAGCTCGCGGGCGCGGCGGGGCGGATCGACCTCCGCCTCGGCGAGCTCACGCGGCCCCCCGTCGCGGAGCAGGTCCCGCTCGTCCTCTGCCCGTTCCGGTCGTACCTCCACCTGCGCAGCGACGCGGACCGCTCCCTTGCGCTGCGCGCAGCCCGCGAGTTGCTCCTCCCCGGTGGCCGCCTCGTCTTCGACGTCTTCGAGCCGGGCCCGGACGATATCGCCGAGACGCACGGCCACTGGCTCGAGCGCGAGCCCGGCATCTGGGAGCGGGCGGACTGGGACGAGGCGACGCGAACGCTGACGCTCTCGGTCCGCGACGCCGCTATGTCCTCGACGATGGAGCTGGCGTGGCTCTCGCCGTCCGAGTGGCGCGTGCTGCTCGAGGGGGCCGGTTTCGAGGTCGAGGCGTGCTACGGCTGGTTCGACCGGAGTCCCTACCGCGGCGGCGAGGACACGGTCTGGATCGCGAGGTCGCTAGGCACAGACCGCCCCAGAGGTTAGGCTCCGCCCGTGATCGTCGCCTCGGGCATCGTCTGGGTGGTCGTGATCGTGGCAGTGGCGATCCTCCTGCTGCTGGTCGCGATCACGATGTACAACCGGCTCGTCCGCCTGCGCAACCGCAGCGAGAACGCGTGGGCCCAGGTCGACGTGCAGCTGAAGAAGCGCTACGACCTGATCCCGAACCTGGTCGAGACGGTCAAGGGCTACGCGGCGCACGAGAAGGGCACCTTCGAGGAGGTGACGAAGGCCCGAGCGGCCGCGCAGCAGGCGCAGGGAGTGCAGCAGCAGGCAGCCGCGGAGAACATGCTGACGGCCGCGCTCGGCCGGCTGTTCGCCGTCGCCGAGGCCTACCCGCAGCTTCGGGCGACCGAGAACTTCCAGCAGCTCCAGGCTCAGCTCTCCGACGTCGAGCAGAACATCGCGGTCTCGCGCCAGGTCTACAACGACACCGTCCTGACCTACGACAACGCGATCCAGTCGGTGCCGACGAACATCTTCGCCAACATGTTCAACTTCAAGAGCCGGCAGTACTTCGAGATCGAAGAGGCGGCGCGCGAGGCCCCTCGCGTGCAGTTCACGTCCTGAGCCGCTCCCGCGCCACAGCGTTCGCCGCCGCGGCAGCGCTCCTCGCTCTCGCGCTGCCGGCACTTGCCCACGCGAAGGCCTACGCGCTCCCCGATGGGAACGTCGCCGTCCGCATCGCCCCCGACGGCTCCCTCGACGTGAGCGAGCGGATCACCTTCGCCTATTCGGGGATCTTTTCAGGCGCCTACCGCGACATCCCGTTGCGCAAGGGCGAGTCGATCGACCGCATCCTCGTCTCCGAGCACGGGCAGTCCTACAGAACGGGCGGCTGCACGAAGCTCGGTTGCTCCAGCGCGGCCGGCACCTACGGCGTCGAGCGCAGCGGTAGCAAGGTCCGTATCGTCTGGCACTACAGCGCGATCGACGAGACGCGGACGTACACCATCTCCTACCGCTTCCGCGGCCTCGCGAAAGCCTACGACGACGTGGTCGATGTCGACCTCAAGGTGTGGGGATCGGAGTGGCCGGTTGGCGTGCACAGGCTGCGGGCCTCGATGAAGTTGCCGGAGCGCCTGAAGCCGGGGCCCCGCTACCGCGTCTTCGGCCACCCCTACTGGGTGCACGGCGACACGCGGCGCCTGCCGCGGTTCACGATCCTCCGCGCGCTCGACGTCCCCGACCACCAGTTCGTCGAGCTCCGAACGGTCTTCCCGCGCCGTCTACTGCGCTCGACGGCCGGCGCGCAAGTGGTACGCGGAAACGGGCTCCAGAAGATCCTCAAGGAGGAGCGGGACGATGCCGCGGCGGCGGCACGGGACCGGACGAAGATCCACGACGCCGTCCACCACATCTGGCGGACGATCGGCGTCCTGCTCGCCCTTGCGCTCCTGCCCTCGCTCGCGCTCGTCACCTTCGTCTTCCTCTGGTCCGGCCGCGAGCCGAACACGGGCTACGATCGCGAGTACGAGCAGGCGCCGCCCTCCGATCTCGAGCCGGCGCTCGTCCCGCCGCTCCTGCGCGAGAACACATCGGTGGGTTCGCTCGAGTTCACGGCCACGCTCTTCGACCTCATCCGGCGCGATGTCTTCAAGTCGAAGCCCGTGACCACCGAGAAGAAGGTCTGGGGAGGGCTCCGGCACGAGCAGGTATCTGACCTGGAGCTGAGCAAGGGCGACACGACAGTCGCTGTGACCGCCTTCGAGGAGCCGGTCAAGGAGGTCGTCGATGCGCTGCTCGGGTCGGGGCCGGAGCGGCTCTCGAACTTCCGCGAGAAGATCTCGGCGCACCGGACCACCAACAGCAAGCGCTTCACCGCCTTCAAGGACGCGGTCAAGAGCGCGATCGAGGAGCGGAAGTGGTTCGTCGGCCCCGGCTTCGCCGTTCTCTTCCTCGGGATCGTCGCCTTCGGCCTGGCCGCGTTGATCATGCTCTGGCTCGCGATCTCCGGCTGGCGGTCGGTCTCGCCGCGGTGGACGGACGTGGTGCTCGTGGCACTCGGGGTCTGCGCCGCCGTCAACGCGCTCGGTCTCGTGCTCGCGGCGGCCCAGGTGCGCCTGTGGCGGCGACGGACGAAGCCTGCGGAGCTCGAGGCAGACCGCTGGCAGGCCTTCCGCCGGTACCTCACGGATTTTCCTCGCCTCGACGAGGCGGCGCCGGCGACGCTGGAGCTCTGGGAGCGCTACCTCGTCTACGGCATCGCTTTCGGCATCGCCGACCGGGTGCTCCAGGCGGCGCACCTCAACATGCCGGAGGCCTACGCCCAGCAGAGCTCGATCTTCTGGATCAGCCCGAACGGGGATCTCGGCTCCGGCGCGAGCTCGCTCAACATCTCCGACCTGAGCGCGGGCTTCGGATCGGCGCTCGCGCCGCCGTCGAGCTCGGGCAGCGGGGGCGGCGGCGGCTTCTCCGGCGGCGGTGGAGGCGGCGGCGGTGGAGGCGGCGGAGGCGCCTGGTGAGGCGCCCCTACTCCCACTGCCTCAGAGGAGCCTCAGAGCCACCCCAGAGCCACCCCAGAGGCAGCAAAAGAAGTGTGCCGAGAATGCGCCGAGAGTGGAACGCGCGCGTCGGCACTAAGAGTCGGTATCAGAATGACTGCGGTCGATGCGGTGCGATGAGTGGTGCGTGGCAAGGACGCAGGGCGCGTTCGTATCCGGAGGATACGGGCGCAACCGAGGACGAGCGCCACGGGCCGCTCAGCGTGCCGCAGCGGCCCCGTGCCCATTTTGATAGGGGCTCTCTAAGGCTAGTCGAGGACGAGCTCGTCGCCGACGGCGACCGTCCCAGTGCGCAGTACCCGGGCGAGCATGCCGCGCCGGCCGGCGAGCTCGGCACGGAGGCCGGGGCGCAGTGCCTCCATCCGCTCGCACGGGTCGCAGCGCATCGTCACCTCGAGCTCCACCTCGCCGAGACGCAGCCGCTGGCCG
>JBBQDZ010000052.1:0-13396 GCA_038320185.1 Gaiellales bacterium | reverse complement strand
CGCGCGTGTCGGGCGAGGAGCTCCGCCGCTACTTCGAGGCGAGGCTCGACACGCGCGAGCCGGACGAGCTGATCGAGCCCGAAGCCGCGTGATCAGCCCCCCGCGGTGCATGCATCCGCTCGCCGGGCGGCGTCGGTGCGCGCGGTCGGGCCGGCGCTATGCGCTCGCCGCCCGCGGGATCGTCGCGCGGCCCGCGCGCCCGCCGTGGCGCTGTGACCGCGCTGCCGCCTAGCGACAGCGCCCTCCCCGACATCCTCGCGCCCGGTCTGCGCGTCCTCTTCTGCGGGATCAACCCGGGTCGCGTCTCCGCCGCCGCGGGTCATCACTTCGCCAACCCTCGCAATGACTTCTGGCGGCTCCTCCACGCCGCCGGCTTCACGCCGAGGCTCCTCGAGCCGACCGAGCAGGCCGAGTTGCCGTCCTTCGGGCTCGGCGTCACGAACGCCGCCCACCGGACGACTCCGGGCTCCGGCGATCTCCGTCGCAGCGATTTCGCCGGCTCGCTCGCGCGGCTCGAGGCGATCGCAGCCGGGCTGCGTCCCGGCTGGATCGGTTTCGTCGGCAAGGAGGCCTATCGCGGTGTCTTTGCCGAGCGGGCGGAGCTCGGAGCGCAGGAGCGGCGGCTCGTCGACACGAGGCTCTTCGTGGCGCCGTCGACCTCGCCTGCGAACGCGGCCGTCCCCTGGGACGAGCGGTTGCAGTGGTTCCGCGAACTCGCGCGCCTCGCACTCTGAGGGTCGCGTCGTCGTCCCCTGGCGGAATAACCATCATGCCCTACCTGATACCCTACGTCGAGCATGAAGAAGACGAGCGTATACCTGGACGACGGCGACGCCAGGCGTCTAGCGTGGCTCGCGAAGCGCGAGCGAACCTCGCAGGCTCAGATCGTTCGCCGCGCGATCGCGGCCTACGATCCGACTGATCGATCTTTCGCGCTGGTCGGTAGCGGCGAGGGGCCGGGCGGATCGGTCGCGGACATTCCTGAGGAGGAGCTGCTCCAGGGTTTCGGGTCGTGATCGTCGTCGACGCAGCGCCACTCGTCGCGGTAGCGGATCGACGCGACCCGTTGAGAAGCGAGGTCGAGGCGATACTTCTCGAGGACGATGCGCTTGTCATCCCGGCGCCCGTGACAGCTGAGGTCGACTACCTGCTCGGCCGCCGTCTCGGCAGAGGAGCCCGCCGGGCCTTTCTCGACGACCTCGCCGCCAGCCGCTTCCGCGTCGCCTGTCTGGATTCTGGCGACTACGCCACGATCGCGGAGCTCGAGCGGACATACGACGATCTCGACGCTGGGCTCAGCGATCTCTCGATCGTGGTCGTCGCCGCCCGGTGCCGCACGCGGCGGCTGCTCACCTTCGACCAGAAGCACTTCCGCGCGATGCGCCCGCTCCAGGGCGGGAGCTTCACGCTGCTCCCGCTCGACGGCTAGCCAGCTTGGCCGCGCCGGCGGCTCACGATCCGGGGCACTGGGTCTGCACGCCAGCTCCCTCGTTCGCCGTCGCTTCGTTTCGGTTTCGTCACTAGTTCCGTCGCCGAGCCAAGCCTCCAGCCACTGATGTCCCAAGCCTCAACGCGAGTTCCGCTCACCACCTACAAGGCACGGCTCCTTGGCTCGGCCTTCGCTGGCCGTCGAGGCAGCCACTCGGCGGCTGCAAGCGCGGCTGGTTCTGCCCGACGCGGCCGCTTGCGGCATAAGAGTCACCGCGTGCGCGACGCGCGCCCGCGGGGACACGTTCGGTTCGCGTGGCGGGCCGAAGTCACCGACGACGAACTCGTCACTCTTACGGAATCGCACGGCGGCGCGGCACAAGCGGGATGGTGGGACCACGTCCGCCCGCACAGCCTCGGATGGGTCACGGCGCGAGACGGTGACGGCGTACTCCTCGGGTTTGTGAATGTCGCCTGGGACGGTGGCGACCACGCGTTCCTGATCGACACGAAGGTTCGCCCCGATCAACAGCGGCGCGGCATCGGCACCGAACTCGTCCGCATCGCGGCACGGCATGCGAAGGAGGCGGGGTGCGAGTGGATGGAGGCCGACTTTGACGAAGGCCTCGTGCCGTTCTACTACGACGCCTGCGGATTCGTGCCGAGGTACGCGGGGCTTCTGCACCTCCCGCGGGTCGATATCACCCATCCTTCCTAGCTCGTTCTCCGAGCTATCTCTCTTGGGCGATCTCGCGTTTCGTGGGCGGAGCCGGGCTTGCCCGGCGGGAGCCCAGCTACGCGATAGGCAACGGCTGGATGCAGCTCTGGGTGACCGCCCCAGCCACGGCGGCCCTATCACACGCGGTCGGAAGGAGGGGGCTCACGGGGGAACCAGGGGTTCACCTGTGCTCCTAGCCGCGCCAGCGGTTCGTGATCGGCGTCCTGCGGTCGCGGCCGAACGCCTTCGGGCGGAGCTTGACGCCGGGTGGGGCCTGGCGGCGCTTGTACTCGGCCCGGTCGATCATCGCGAGAGCCCGCTCGACGACCTCGCGGTCGAAGCCGTCCTGGGTGAGCTCCTCGCGCGAGCGGTCGAGCTCCACGTAGGCCTCGAGCACCTTGTCGAGTGCGGGGTAGGGCGGCAGCGAGTCCTCGTCGAGCTGGTCGTCGCGCAGCTCGGCGCTCGGGGCGCGCTCGATGATCGACGGCGGAATGAGCTCTCGCGCCGCGCGCTCGTTCAGGTAACGCGAGAGCCGGAAGACGTCGGTCTTGAACACGTCCTTCAGTAGTGCGAACCCGCCGGCCATGTCGCCGTAGAGCGTGGCGTAGCCGACCGAGAGCTCCGACTTGTTGCCGGTGGCGACAACGAGCCAGCCGAACTTGTTCGAGAGCGCCATCAACAGCGTGCCGCGGATCCTCGCCTGGAGGTTCTCCTCGGTGAGATCGGCCTCCCGACCCTCGAAGCTAGCGGCGAGCACAGCTCCGAACGCGTTGGCAAGCGCGGCGATCGGCAGTTCCCGGAAGTCGATGCCTAGCGCTTCGCACAATCGTCGGGCGTCGCCGCGTGTTCCCTCCGAGGAGTAGCGCGACGGCATCGAGACTCCGTGCACCCGGTCCGGCCCGAGAGCCTCCACCGCGAGGGCGGCGGTCAGGGCCGAGTCGATCCCGCCGGAGATGCCGATCACGATGTCGTGGAAGCCGTTCTTGTCGACATAGTCACGCAGGCCGAGCTCGAGAGCAAGCCTCATCTGCTCGAGTTCGGGCAGGACGGGCGCGAGCTCCGGGTGTGCGGGCGAGTCGCCCGAAGCGGCGCGGGACGCCCCGATCTCGACGACCGGGATCTGCTCGGCTTCGTGGCGCTCGCGCGCCAGTGCGCGCCGGCGCACGTCGCGCAGGCGCCGACCGACCGCGGCCTCCGCCTCGACGTCCACGACGAGGAGGCACTCCTCGAACCCCGGCGCGCGCGCGACCACGCGCCCCTCGTCGTCGAGAACGAGCGAATGGCCGTCGAAGATCAGCTCGTCCTGTCCGCCAACGGCGTTGCAGAAGGCGATGAAGCAGGAGTTGTCGCGCGCGCGCGTCGCGAGCATCTCGACGCGCTCGCGGTCCTTGCCGACGTGGAACGGGGAGGCGGAGATGTTCGCGACAAGCTGTGCCCCGCCGAGCGCGAGGTCGGTCGCCGGCGGGCCGGGTTGCCAGATGTCCTCGCAGATTGTTGGCCCGATGAGTGTCTCACCGAGGCGTAGAAGGACTAGATCCCTTCCCGGGGCGAAGTACCGGTCCTCGTCGAAGACGCCGTAGTTCGGGAGGAAGCGCTTGCGATAGATCGTCTTGACCTCGCCGTGGGCGCAGACGGCGCACGCGTTGTAGAGGTCGCGATCGAAGTGTGGGGTGCCGACGAGGACGGCGAGGTGGCGTGCGGCGCGGGCGATCTCGGCAAGCGAGCGCTCCGCGGCGCGGACGAAGGCAGGTCGTAGCAGCAAATCCTCGGGCGGGTAGCCGGTGGTAGCGAGCTCTGGCAGGAGCAGCAGGTCGGCCCCCGCCTCCCTTGCCTCGTCAATCCGGGCGAGGATGCGCTCGCGGTTCCCGTCCAGGTCGCCGACGACGCTGTTGATCTGCGCGAGCGCGAGCCTCACACACCGATCCTACCGGTTTACGCCTCAGGGGCAGAAACCGGCGGCGCCCCCCGGGAGGCGGCCAGCGGCCACCTCGGCGGCTAGCTCGACGCGAGAGCAGAAGCCGAGCTTGCCGAGGGTGTTGCCGACGCACCGGGTGGCGCCCTGCGTCGCCCGGTGCCTGCGGCTAGCGCCGCAAGCGGATCGCGTTCAAGTCCTGCTCGCGGATCTCGTCCGAGCGGCGGATCAGGTCCTCGACGTCGTCGTGCTCGGCGTGGAGGTACCGACCGGAGAGGCGATCCGCGCGGCCTGAGGCGAGCACTCGCACGAGGCGCGGAGCCAGCTCCGGAGGCGTCCACGGCGCGTCGTCGGGCGCGCTCTTCGTCATCTCCGTCCGGACGAGGCCGGGGCTGATCACGAACACGGGGATCCGGCCCTTGAGCTGCTCGGCAAGCGTCTCGCCGAGGCGCCAGACGGCGGCTTTGCTCGCGGCGTACGAGATCCCCATCGACCCCGGAAGATACGCGGCGCCGCTGCCCGTGATCACGATCCGGCCTCTGCCCCGTTCGAGCATTCCCGGGATCACCGCGCGGCAGCAGTGGAACACACCAAGGACGTTGATCTCGAACACGCTCCACCATTCGTCCGGATCGGCATCCCAGCCACCCGGGCCGGAGATCCCTGCGTTCGCAGCCAAGAGGTCGATCGGCCCCAGCTGTTCCTCGACCCGAGCGACCATCTGCTCGACGTCCTCCCGGCGCGAGACGTCGGCGACGACCGCGAGCCCTTCGATCTCCCGAGCGGTCGCCTCCACCTGCTCCGCCGTCCGCGCCGTGACGGCTACGCGTGCGCCCGCTCCCGCGAGCTCCAGGGCGATCGAGCGGCCGATCCCGCGCCCACCACCCGTGACGAGCGCGACCTGGCCGTCGAGCTCCCCGGTCAGAGCATCACTTCGGGTGGATCGCGCTCGACGCCGTCCGCGCCGAAGAAGCGAATGCCTGCGGGCTCGATCGTCAGGCAGTCGAAGCCTTCGACGCCGGCGTGGAAACCGTGGAGGACGCCCGCAGGGACGACGAGCGTGTCACCGTCCCGGATCTCGACGGGATCGCCGTCCAGCTCGGCGGTGGCACTGCCGGCGAGGACGACGATGATCTCCTCGCGGTCGTGGCTGTGCGAGGTTCCCTTGTGGCTCGGCGCGAACCGCGCCCGGCAGACCGTGGTCTCGTGGGCGCCGAGCGACGGGGTCGCCATGCCGAGCGCCTCCAGCCCCTCGCTGCTCGCCTTTAGCGCCTGGTCGGCGCGGATGAGGTGCTCGTTCACGCGGCCACCGCCGCAGCGATCTCGTGGAGGATGTCGGGGTTCTCGATCGAGGACATGTCGCCAGGGTCCTCACCGAGTGCGGTTGCGCGGACCGCCCGGCGGACGATCTTTGCGCTCCGGGTCTTCGGAAGGCCTGGAACGAAGAGTACGCGATCGGGCCTGAAGGCCTTGCCGAGATCCGCCGTGACGAGCGCTGCTAGCTCCCGTGCGAGAACCTCGGAGGCGCCGCGTCCGGGTGCGAGGACGCAGAAGATCCACGCCACCTCCCCTTTCACCTCGTGTGGCACGCCCACCGCCGCCGCCTCGGCCACCGCCGGATGGGCCACCACGGCCGATTCGAGTTCCGCCGGTCCGACTCGCTTGCCGGCGATGTTGAGCGTGTCGTCGGAGCGGCCGTGCAGGAACCAGTAGCCGTCCTCGTCCACCGTTGCCCAGTCGCCGTGCGTCCACACGCCAGGGAACCGTCGCCAGTAGGCGTCGAGGTAGCGCTCGGAGTCGCCCCAGAAGCCGCGCGTCATCCCGGGGAAGGGCTTGCGGCAGACGAGCTCGCCGACTTCGCCGGTGCCGAGGAGCGATCGACCCTCGGCGTCGACCACGTCCATGGCCATGCCGAGCGCGGGCCGGCCCACGGTGCAGGTCTTGATCGGCATCGCGGGGGTCGGCGAGAGGAAGCACGCACCGACCTCGGTTCCGCCCGAGCAGTTGATGATCGGGCAGCGGCCGGCGCCGACCTCGCGGTGGAGCCAGCGGTACGGCTCCGGGTTCCACGGCTCGCCGGTGGTCACGATCGTGCGCAACGAAGAAAGATCGGCGCGGGGCTCCCCGTGCGGGATGAGCGCGCGCACGAGCGTGGGCGAGAGTCCGAGGATGGACACGCGCTCGTCCTCGACGAGCCGCCAGAGCCGGTCCGGCGGCCAGTCGGGCGCACCTTCGGCGAAGACGAGCGTGCAGCCGGCGGCGCCGCCGCCCACGACCGTCCACGGCCCCATGATCCAGCCCATGTCGGTCGAGAAGTGCAGGATGTCCTCGGGGTGCGCGTCGGCCTGGTAGGCGGTCTCGCGTGCGATCGAGACGAGGAAGCCACCCTGCACGTGCAGGACGCCCTTGGGGGCACCGGTCGTGCCGGACGTGTAGGCGAGGAGATACGGATGCTCAGCGTCCACCGAGATCGGCTCCAGCGTCCCCGGCGAGCTGGACACGGCGTCGTCCCAGAAGACGTCTCGCCCGGGCAGCATCGGTACATCGGCGCGGCCGAGGCGTCGCCAGACGACGACTGCCTCGAGCGCCGGCGCCGCCAGTGCTGCCTCGTCGGCCGTCTCCTTCATAGGGAGCTCACGGCCGCGACGCAACGAGCCGTCGGCGGTGATCAGCACCTTGGCGCCCGAATCGACGAGGCGTGCGGCAACCGAAGGGGCCGCGAAGCCCGAGAAGACCGGAACCTGCACCGCTCCCACGTGAGCGCACGCGTGTGAGGCGATCGCGACCTCCGGGGCCATCGGTAGGAAGATCGCGACCCGGTCACCGGGCTCGACGCCTAGACTCCGGAGCGCCTCGGCCAGCCGGATCACCTCGTGCGAGAGCTCGGCGAAGGTGAGCGCTCCTCGGTGACCGTCCTCGCTTTGCCACACCGTCGCCTCGACGTGCGCTCGGAGGCCTGCGGCCCACCTGTGCACGCAGTTCCACGCGATGTTGAGCTTCGCGCCGGTGAACCAGGTCGCCCACTCGGGGCCGCGGGAGAGGTCGACGACCTCGCTCCAGGGCACGTCGAACTCGAGCTCCAGATCTTCGACGATCGCGGGCCACGCCCACTCCGGCTCCGCCGCCGCCCGCCGGACGAGCTCCTCGTAGTCGTCTATGCCGTGCCGGCGCATCAGCCGGACGACATTCGCCCGCTCGAGCACGTCTTCGGACGGCTCCCAGATCACCTCCATAGGCGCAAAGCGTAGTTCAGCAGGCGCCCGACTCACGGAGTTAGCGTCTGCTAACTTAGTAGACGCTAACGTCAGAGGAGGCAGTGCATGAAGGCGAGGATCTTCGCCCCGGAGAATCGCAAGTGGTGGACGCTGGGCGCGGTTGCGTTCGGCCTGTTCATGATCATGCTCGACAACACGATCGTGAACGTCGCGCTCCCGTCGATCCAGCGCGACCTCGGCATCGGCGTCTCGGAGCTCGAGTGGATCGTGACCGGGTACGCGCTGACCTTTGCCGTCCTGATGCTCACCGGAGGCAAGCTCGCCGACCTCTACGGGCGCCGGTTGATCTTCATCGTCGGCCTCGCGATCTTCACCGCCTCCTCGCTTGCATGCGGGCTCGCGACGAGCGCCGGCTGGCTGATCGGCGCCCGCGTCGTCCAGGGAGTCGGCTCGGCGCTCATGAATCCTGCCACCCTCTCGATCATCGTGGCCACCTTTCCACCGCGTCAGCGCGGGATGGCGATCGGCGTCTGGGCCGGTGTCTCCGCGCTCGCGCTCGCGATCGGCCCCCTCGTCGGGGGCGTCATCACCGAGCAGATCAGCTGGAGCTGGATCTTCTTCATCAACGTTCCGATCGGCATCCTCGGCATCGTCGTCGCCCGCCTCGTGATCGAGGAGAGCCGCGACACCTCGCAGGAGCAGCGCCTCGACCTGCCGGGGCTCGTCACCTCGGCGCTCGGCCTCTTCGCGCTCACCTACGCCCTGATCGAGGCGAACAACTACGGCTGGACATCGGCGCGCATCCTCGGTCTCTTCGGGGTCGCCGCGGTTGCCCTGATCGGGTTCGTTCTGCTCGAGCTGCGCCAGCGGCTGCCGATGCTCGACCTCTCGCTCTTCCGCAACCCCACGTTCGCCGGGGCGAACGCGGTCATGCTCCTCGTCGCCCTCGCGATGTTCGGCGTCTTCTTCTTCATCTCGCTCTTCGTCCAGAACATCCTGGGCTACTCGGCCACCCAGGCCGGCGCGACCTTCCTGCCGATGACGCTCTTCATCGTCGTCATGGCGCCGATCGCCGGGCGCATCTCCGACCGCGGGCACACGCGCTGGCTGATCGGTGCGGGCATGATGCTCGTCGCCGGCTGCCTCCTTCTCTTCGCGCAGCTCGACGCGTACTCGACCTTCTGGAACATCTTGCCGGGCATGCTCGTCGGCGGCCTCGGCATGGCGATCACGATGGCGCCGACGACCGCGGCGGCCATGGGCTCGGTTGCCACCGACAAGGCTGGCGTGGGCTCCGCCGTCCTGAACAGCATGCGGCAGGTGGGCGGATCGATGGGCATCGCGGTCATGGGTGCGATCGTCGCCTCCTACGTGCACGTCTCCCGCAAGGATCCCCGCTCCGCGGATCAGTTCGTCGCGGGCCTGCACCACGCGCTCTACGCCGCCGCCGCGGTCGCCTTCTGTGCCGCCGGCCTCGCCGTCCTGACGGTGCGGAAGCTGCGGCACGCGGAGGGCCACCCGGTCCTCGAGACAGCATGAGCTCGGCCGCGAAGGCCCGCCTGTCGGCAAGCGATCGCAGAGCCGCGATCGTCTCGGCCGCCCTGCGCAGCTTCGCGGCCGGCAGCTACAGCGGCGCGACGACGGCCGAGATCGCGCGGGCGGCAGGCATCAGCGAGCCCATCCTCTACCGCCACTTCGGCTGCAAGCGCGATCTCTACTTCGCCTGCCTGGAGGAGGCCTGGTCGCACCTGCGTTCGACAGTCGAGGAGATCGTCGCGGCCGAGGAGAACCCGGCGGAGTGGCCGCTGGCGGTGGCGAAGGCGGTTCACATGCTGCGCGATCGCCGCCTTCTGCCGATGCACATCTGGATCCAGGCTCTAAGCGAGGCGGGCGACGACCCGGCGGTCCGCAAGTTTCTCCGCAAGCACCTGCGCGAGGCGCACGCGTACTTTGCCGCACTGCTGCGCAGGGCACAGGCGGCTGGAGGCGTCGCGCCCGATCGGGATCCCGACACCGAGGCCTGGGTCGCGCTCGGCATTGGCCTGCTGCGCTCCGTGCAGGATCGTCTGGGGGGTGGGCTCCTCGACGACGGGGACTTCGCGGCGATCGCCGCCTCCCGGCGGCAGTGGCTCACCGGTAGCGGCTAAGAGTCACGATCAGAATGACTCGTGCTCAGGGGCTCCAAGGGCCGGCCCCCGGCAACGCTGCGGGCGACCGACTAGGTTCGGCGCACGTCTCGCGTGCACGCACCGGACCGCGGGAAGATCGCCCGGCTGCGGCTTCCGGACGATCTCCCTGGGGAGTGGCGCGTCGCCTCTTGGAAAGCGATCGCCGGAAACCTGACCCTGCGGCCCAGTCATGTCCCCGGGGGGTCGATCGCAATGCGGTGTCGCGCCGCCTACACCTCAGCTCAGTGTCCGGCTGAAGTGCAAGTGCGCAGGACTATAGACGCGGGTTCGGCGATCCGTCAAGTCACTTGGTCAAGTGATTCACCAGCAGGTCACTTCACTCGACACCTTCTCAGACCATGTCCTTTTCAGACGCGTCCAGCCAGAACGGCTTGCGCTTCGGTGAAGCGTGCGATTGACTACTCCTGCAATGGATCGCGGCTTGACTGATATTTCCGCGCGGAGGCAGTCGCCGACCCCGGCCGCCGACCGCATCAGCCTCGGCCTGCGGCTGCGCCAGTTGCGGGCCGCCGCAGGGCTGACCCAGACAGAGCTGGCGGGCGAGCGGTGCTCCAAGGAGTACGTCAGCCAAATCGAGCGCGGTAAGACTCGGCCGACACAGGAGACGATCGACTGGCTCGCTCAGCGCCTGGGCGTCGATCCCGGCTTCCTCGCGAACGGGATCGCCTCCGGCGAACGCATGCGCGTCGAGGCCGTCGTGGCACGAGCAGAGGCGCTCCACGAGGCGGGGCGCTTCGAGGAGGCCGCGGCCGAGTTCGAGGAGACGCGAGCGGGAGCCGCCGCGGGCGGGCTCGAGCTCGAGGTCAGGGCACTCTCCGGCGCGGCGTGGTCCCGGATGGAGCTCGGCGAAGTGCGCCCGGCCTCGGAGCTGCTCATCAGAGCCAGCGCCCTCGCCGGCGACGCGCGTCTCTCCGATGTCGATCGGGCCGAGATCCTGTTCCGCCTTGGCGTCTGCCGCTACAAGCTCTCGAGCATCTCGACCGCCCTGGGGCTTCTTTCCGAGGCGCTTGAGCTCGCGCAGCGATCGAGCCTCCCGTGCGATCTCCTCAGATCGCAGATCCTGAGCTGGCGCTCTCGCTGCTATCGGCGCCAGCGTGATCTCGAGGCGGCGCGGGAAGATGTCGAACGCGCGCTGGAGCTCGCCCAGGCGCTCGGCGATCGGGCGAGTGCCGCCAACGCCTACGTTCAGGCTTCGCTTGTCGCCGAGCGCATGGGCCACTGGGTGCTCGCGCGGACGTACGCAGAGCGCGCGAAGTCGCACTACGAAGAGCTGAAGGACGAACGCAATGTCGCCGGACTGCTCAACAACCTCGGCGGCCTCAACCTGATGCTCGGAAAGCCCGAGCAGGCGATCGAATATCTGAAGCGCTCCTTCACGGTAGCCCTCCAGGCTGACTCGACGGAGGATGCGGCGCAGGCTGCCGGCTCTCTCGCCGCCGTCCATCTTCAGACGGGGGACTGCGCGCAGGCGGAGCAGCTCGCCCGCCATGCGCTCGAGCTACTCGCGGGCCGGGTGGATTACCTTCACGAGATCGGTCCGTCCCAGCTCGTCCTTGGCCGCGCACTCCTCGGCCAGGATCGACTCGACGAGGCGGAAGAGTGGGTCCGCGCCGCCGACTCGAGCTTCGAACAACTGTCTTCGCTCAGTCACCGGGCCCGAGCGTGGGTCGCCCTCGGTGATCTCGCCGCCAGGCGTGGCGACGATCGCGAGGCCGCGCGCCTGTATCGGAATGCAGCAGAAGCCCTACAGGATGTCCGGTTCTAGACCGATAGAGGAGGAGGTGGCATGAAATTCGATAAGAGAGGTGACATGAAGGCACGGCTCATCTATATCGCGGTCATCGCCTGTCTGATGGTTTACGTTCTCCAGGCAATCGCGGCCGTGAGTGCCTCGGGCGATCTGAACGACACGTTCAGCTGGTTCGACGGTCGCTAGAAGCGGCAGGATAGCCGGCGTCTGCCGGCACAGGCGGGGCGCGATCCAGGGCTAGACTCGTTCGAGTGCGTCTTTGCGCTCTGGCTCTGCTCGGGACGTTACTTGCAACCGGCTGCGGAGCCAGCGGAGACAAGGGCGCCAGCGGAGGGCGGGCCCCCGAACCAGGGACGATCGCGGCGCTGCTCGCAAGACCTGGGCCTGACGTGGCGATCGTGGCCGGCACCTCGGACTTCGCCCCCGGAGAGGTGCGGCTGTCTTTCCTCGTTGTCCGGCGCGACGGGAGCGTCGTCACCCGGCCGAGCACCCGCGTCTGGGTCGCCGCTGCGCTGGACGCAAGGCCGTTCACGACCACCACTGCGACGCTCGAGCTCGTTGCCACGCGAAGTGCGCACCCCGACCCGCTCGACGTGACCCGGCTCTACGTGTCGAGGTTCAGGGTGCCGCGCGCCGGAAAGTACTGGGTGCTCGCCCAGCCGGCCGGCGGGCGGCCGATCCAGGCACTTGGCAACCTGCTCGTGCGCGCGCACTCGGCGTCGCCGGCAGTCGGGGCCAGGGCCTTCCCCTCCCGCAACCCGACTCTTGAGAGCGTTCGGGGCGATCTCACGAAGCTGACGACGCGTACGCCGCCCGATCGCGACCTTCTCCGCCACTCGATCGCCGACTCGCTGGCGGCGCATAGCCCGTTCGTCGCCGTCTTCGCCACGCCGAAATTCTGCACGAGCCGGACCTGCGGTCCGGTCGTGGATGTGGTCGAGGGGGTCGCCCACCGCTTCGCGCGCAGCGGCATCCGCTTCATCCACGTCGAGATCTATGCCGGGAACGATCCCGCGAACGGCTTCAACCGCTGGGTGAGACAGTGGCGGCTGCCGACGGAGCCCTGGGTATTCCTCGTCGGCGCCGACGGACGGATCAAGGCGAAGTTCGAGGGCTCGCTCTCGGGCCGCGAGCTGACGGCGGCGGTCGAGAGGACGATCGCGCCCTAGCCCCGGCCATTGCGTGGCGTGCAGCGAGGGCCTTCGTACGAGGTGCGGCGGCTGATTCGACGCTCGGGAGTTATAGGCTCGGCTCATTCGTTGAAGAGAGGACGCTGCTTTCGACGAGGAGGTTTCATGGCCGAAAACGGATACGCGAAGCCAGTGCTCGTGACGACCGAATGGCTCGTCGAGCACCTGGACGACGAGACGCTGGTCGTAGCGGAGGTCGACGAGAACCCCGATCTCTACGACGAAGGTCACATCCGCGGCGCGATCAAGCTGCATTGGCGGGCAGACCTCCAGGATCAGATCGAACGTGACCTGATCGACAGGCAGCAATTCGAGCAGCTGATGGAGGAGCGTGGAGTCTCGAACGCCACGACGCTCGTGCTCTACGGCGACAAGAACAACTGGTTCGCCGCCTATGCCTACTGGTACCTGAAGATCTACGGCCACGAGGACGTCCGCATCCTCGACGGCGGTCGCCAGAAGTGGCTCGACGAGGACCGCGAGACGACTACGGAGGCGCCATCTGCGAGTCGCGGAAGCTACACGGCGAAGGAGCGTGACGAGACAATCCGCGCCCGCCGAGACGCGGTGCGCGAGGGGATCGACGCCGAGGGCAAGGCGCTCGTGGACGTTCGGAGCCCGCAGGAGTTCGCCGGCGACTTCATCGCTCCGCCGGGCTACGAGCAGGAGGGCGCGCAGCGCGCCGGCCACATCCCGAGCGCGCAGTCGATCCCCTGGGCGCAGGCGGTGCGGGACGACGGCACCTTCAAGCCCGCCGACGAGCTCCGGCAGCTCTACGAGAGCAAGGGCGTCACTTCCTCCAAGGACGTGACGGCGTACTGCCGGATCGGCGAGCGCAGCGCGCACACGTGGTTCGTCCTTCGCGAGCTCCTCGGCTACGAGCGGGTCAAGAACTACGACGGCTCGTGGACGGAGTGGGGGAACCTCGTCGACGTGCCGATCGAGAAGGGTCCCTAGGTGTAGTTCCTAAGCAGGTTGTTCATCCGGGCCCCCT
>JBBQDZ010000051.1:0-13416 GCA_038320185.1 Gaiellales bacterium | reverse complement strand
CGCATGCTCGAGGCAGCGGGGCACTGGGGCTACCAGCTCCCGGAGGTCTTCGCCGGGCTGGCTCGCTCGGAGGCGCCGTTCCCGATCGCCTACCCGACCGCGGCGAGGCCGCAGGCCTGGGCCGCCGCCACTCCGATCCTTTTGCTCCAGGTGCTGCTCGGGCTCGTGCCCGACCGCCGCCGGCACGTTCTGCAGACGATCGCGCCGCCGGAGATCCCGAGCTGGGCAGGAAATCTGCGCCTGTCCGGGATCAGAGCGTTCGACTCACTCTGGGATGCTCGTCTTGAGGACGGACGCGTCACCGTCGTCCAGGCTTAGAGTCACTATCAGAATGACTCACGCGGTCGATGCGGTGCAATGAATGGTGCGTGGCAAGGACGCAGGGCGCGTTCGTATCCGGAGGATACGGGCGCAACCGAGGACGTCGTCCACGGGCCGCTCAGCGTGCCGCAGCGGCCCCGTGCTCATTGTGATGGGGGCTCTTAGAGCGTGGTCTCGGTCGACTCGGCCTGGAGCTCCGCCTGCGGCGCCTCGAGCTCCGCCTCGGCCCGTGCCCGCCGGAGGCGCCGCCGCCGCGGTTGGTCGAGCGTGCCGAAGGAGAGCGAGGACGGGCGCTCGATCGGAGTCTCGCAGTACGGGCACGCTTGCCAGAGTGCGTCGAGGGGCGCCTTGCAACTCATGCAGGCCTGCTTCAGCTTCGTCGTGCACACCGGGCAGATGAGGAACGACTGGTCGACCTCCGCGTGGCAGACCGGGCAGTTCAGGTCGTTCAGCGAGAGGCGCTCCTCCATCGCTTTGATCTCAAGCTCGCGCTCCCGGACGTCCTCGAGATACTCGGGCGGGCGGAAGAGCATGTACACGAGCGGGCCTACGAAAGGCGGAACGAGCCCAAGAACGGTCGCCATGGCAACGAGCCACGGGTCGGCGATTCGGCGGCGTGCGTCCTTGAACACCCAGAACGCAGTCGCGAGCCAGAAGATGACGAGGAAGAACGCTCCGAGCGTCCAGATGAGACGCCAGGTCGACGAGTGGAAGAATTTGTGAACCCCGTCGAAGAGGCCCTTGTCCTTGGTGGCCGCAAGCAGCGGCAGCGTCAGCAGCGTCCCGGTCATAGCAGCAGCTTTCCGATCATGTAGCCGGCGGCAAAAGCGAGTCCTACGAACGTCACGAGAACGACTGCGGCAAACGCGAAGACGCTAAGCCGCTCACCAAGGTTCTGCATCGTACGGGTTCTTCCTCCCGTTTAGGGCCTGTCCGGAAAGTATTCACGGTGGCTGACACACGACACACGGCGCGAGGAAAGGAGGCGCAGAGCGATACTGCGAAGCAGGACGACATGGTCCTCGCGCCGCAACTTGCGGCTCCCGCGGACGGCCGGGTTATCTCCCGGACAGGACCCTAAGAGAGGTCGGCGAGGAGGTACAACGACCCCGTGACCAGAACGGGTGATCCCAACGCGTGCGCTCGCGCGCGCGCGTGAAGAGGATCAGTGACCACCTCGACGTGCCGGAAGTGCCAGCGGCCGCGTTCGGCGACGACCTGGGCCGGCAGGGCGCGGGAGTTCGACGACTGGGTGGCGACCAGCGTATCCGCGTGTCGCGCTAGCTCACGCAGCAGACCCTCCGCGTCCTTGTCCTCGAGGATCGAGACGACGATCGCGCCGATCCGCGGCAGGTGCGGCGCGATGTGGCGCAAGGCCTCGACCGTGTGGGCGCCGTCACGGATCTCGTCGCCGCGAACCTCCAGGCGGCCCGGCAGCGTCACCCCGAGTCCGGCTGCCTGATCGACGGGCCGACCGAGCAGCGCCTCGGCGGCGGCCTGGGCGAGGGCGATGTTGTCCGACGAGACAACTACGATTGCGCTTGGATCATGTTCGCGCGCCAACGCCTTCCATTCGCCCTCGCCGAGAACGACGATCGAGCCCCGCTGTACCACCGCGAGCTTCTCGCTCGCGATCGCCTGGCGTGTCTCTCCCAGCACCTGCGTGTGCTCGAGCGCCACGTTCGTGAGCACGGCCACGCGGCTGCGGAGCACGTTCGTCGCATCGTGGCGGCCGCCAAGGCCTGCTTCAACAACCGCCACCTCGACGTCGCTCGCCGCGAACTCGAGCAGGGCCGCTGCGGTGATCGTCTCGAACTGGGTCGCTCCGAGACGCTCGGCAGCGTCGCGAACGCGGCCGATCGCCCGCTCGAAGTCGGCCTCCTCGCCGCCGACGCGGATCCGCTCGCTCCAGCCGGACACGTGTGGCGAGAGGTAGGTACCGACGTGGAGCCCTTCCCCCGCGAGCAGCGCTTCGGTCAGCCGCGCCGTGGTCGACTTCCCGTTCGTCCCCACCACGTGGATCGCGTCGTAGCCGCGCTGCGGCTCGCCGAGCTCGCGCAGCAGCGCCCGCATCCGGTCGAGGCCAAAGCCGTCGCGGGGCCAGGGCGAGAGCGACTCGATCCAGGCGGTCTGGCTAACCGCCGATCGCATCGAGATCGCTGCGGTAGCGCTGGAGCTTCTCGCGCTCCGCCTCAACCACCGTCGACGGCGCGTTCCGGACGAAGCGCTCGTTCGCGAGCATTCCCTCGGAGCGCCGAATCTCGGCGCGGAGGCGCTCGCGCTCGCCCTCCACGTTCCCGTTCGCCTGCTGCCGACCCGGACGGACGACTGCTTCGAAGATTCGCTTCTCGTCGCCCTCGAGGTCTGCGGCTACACCGCTGCGGCGGAAGATCGCCGCGGCCTGCTGGACGCGCGCGAGCGCGGTCTCTGCAGCGGCGAACCGTGCGTCCGGTTCGGGCCACGCTGCGACGATCAGCCGCGACCTCCGATCCGGGAGGTGCGCCCAGATCTCCTCCGTGACGTGCGGCATCACGGGGTGCAGGAGTTTGAGCAGGCGCTCGAATGCCGCGAGGGCGGTCGCAATCGCGTCCGCGTCGCCTGCGTGCAGACGGGGCTTGACCGCCTCGGCGTACCAGTCGCAGAAGTCGTCGAAGGTGAGGCGGTAGAGCACCTGTACCGCGTGCGAGAAGTCGAAGGCCCCGAGATGTGCCTCGACCACGGTCCGCGTGCGCTCGAGGCGCGCGAGGATCCAGCGCTCCTCGAGGGAGGTCGGGCGCAGCTCGGGCGCGGGACGGAGCTCCGACGCGAGGGCTTCCGCTGCTCCGAGTAGCAGCACTGCCGCGTTCCAGAGCTTGATCGCGAGCTTGCGGCCCTGCTCGATCGCGCCGAGAGAGAAGCGCACATCCTGGGAGGACGACATCTTGAGCAGGCCGTAGCGGGTGGCGTCGGCGCCGTGCTCTTCGATGAGAGTCGTCGGATCGATGCCCGTGCCGAGGCTCTTCGACATGCGGCGGCCGTCGGGCGCCAGGATCATCGAGTGGTAGTTCACGTCGGTGAACGGGACGTTTCCCATCAGCTCGAGCCCCGACCAGATCATCCGCGAGACCCAGAGGAAGTTGATGTCGCGACCGGTCGAGCAGACGTCGCCGGGATAGAAGCGCTGGAGGTCCGGCGTCGCCTCCGGCCACCCGAGCGTCGCGAACGGCCACAGCGCCGACGAGAACCAGGTGTCGAGGACGTCCTCGTCTTGTCGCAGCTCGGCGCTGGCGCACGCGGAGCAGGCGGACGGCTCGCCCTCGGCGATCGTCTCGTGCCCCTCGGGGCAGTACCAGACGGGGATGCGGTGACCCCACCACAGCTGGCGCGACACGCACCAGGGCCTGATGTTCTCGAGGTAGGAGAGCATCACGTTCGTCTGCTGTTCCGGCTTCGACCGGACGCGACCCCCGCGCAGCGCCGCGACGGCCGGCTGGACGAGCTCGTCCATGTCGCACCACCACTGGAGGAGCACGAGCGGCTCGATCCGATCTCCCGACCGGTTGCAGTGCCCGACCGAGTGCCGGTAGTGCTCGCGCTTCTCTAGAAGCCCCTCCGCCTTCAGCCGAGTAAGGATCAGCTCCTCGGCGTCGACCTGCGTCATGCCCGCGAACTCGCCGGCCTCGTCCGTCATGCGTCCGTCGAGCCCGATCACCATCGGCTCCGGGAGCCCGTGGGCGCGCCCGAGCTCCCAGTCCATCGGGTCATGACCGGGCGTCACCTTCAGCGCACCGGTGCCGAACTCGCGTTCGACCCGCTCGTCGGCGATGATCGGGACCCGCCGGCTCGCCACCGGCACGATCGCCTCCTTGCCGACGAGATGGCGATACCGCTCGTCGTCCGGGTGGACGGCGACGGCGACGTCGCCGAGCATCGTCGGCGGCCGCACGGTCGCAATCGTGATGTGGCCCGAGCCGTCCGCGAGCGGATACCGGATCCAGTTCAGGGTGTCGTCGACGTCCAGGTGGTCGACCTCGAGGTCCGAGACGGTGCTCGCGCACCCGGGACACCAGTTGACGATGCGCGTCCCGCGATAGATGTAGCCCTTCTGCGAGAGGTGCACGAAGAACCGCATTACGGCCTGCGTGTACGCCTCGTCCATCGTGAAGCGATGGCGCCGGTAGTCGAGGGAGGCGCCGAGCGAGCGGAGTTGGCCCATGATCTGGCCGCCGTAGTCGCGGATGAAGGCGTAGCAGCGCTCGATGAACGCCTCGCGGCCGATCTCGAGCCGGCTCAGGCCTTCCGCGGCCAGCCGCCTCACCATCACCGCCTGGAGCGCGATCGACGCGTGGTCGTAGCCCGGCTGCCAGAGCGCGTTGAAGCCGCGCATCCGGTGCCAGCGGGTGAGAACGTCCTGGCACGAGGCGTTCAGGGCATGACCCATGTGGAGGCGGTCGGTGACATTCGGCGGCGGCAGGCAGATGACGAAGGTCTCGCGCGGATCGTCGGCCGCCGCGGCATAGAGGCCTTCCTCTTCCCAGGTGCGCTGCCAGCGCTCCTCGACGGCCTGCGGCCTGAACAGCGGCTCCATACCTCGATTCTACGGACGGCGGTTCGCGTTCAGGCAGCCGCTCCCTCTGGCATACTTGGATCCAAATTAGCCGATTTGAAGAGGACATTGGTCTTGTTCGGGCTATTTGGGATCCAAGGGGGGCAGCATGAGCAACAATGGGGACGGCAACCGCTACGGAGCGGCCTCGGCCTGGACGGACGAGCGGTGGACGGGGATCGAGCGGCCCTACGGTCGCGCGGAGGTCGAGCGGCTGTCCGGATCGGTGCGAGTCGAGCACACGCTCGCTCGGCTCGGTGCGGAGCGGCTCTGGCGGCTGCTGCACGAGAGGGACTTCGTTCCCACACTCGGCGCCCTCACAGGCGGTCAAGCGGTTCAGGCGGTGAGGGCGGGCCTTGAGGGCATCTACGTCTCAGGCTGGCAGGTGGCTGCCGACGCGAACCTCTCCGGTCACACCTATCCCGACCAGAGCCTCTACCCGGTGAACAGCGTGCCGGCTCTCGTGCGACGCATCAACAACGCGCTCCTCCGCGCAGACCAGATCGATCGGGCGGAGGGACGCGAGGAGGCGTATTGGCTGGCGCCGATCGTCGCCGACGCGGAGGCAGGCTTCGGGGGTCCGCTGAACGCGTTCGAGCTGATGAAGGCGATGATCGAAGCCGGCGCGGCGGGAGTGCACTTCGAAGACCAGCTGTCCTCCGAGAAGAAGTGCGGGCACCTCGGCGGAAAGGTGCTCGTGCCGACGGCGCAGCACGTCCGCACGCTCGTCGCGGCGCGGCTCGCGGCCGACGTCCTTGATGTGCCGGCGCTCGTGTTCGCCCGTACGGACGCGCTGTCGGCGACGCTCATCACGAGCGAGGTCGATCCCGTCGACCAGCAGTTCCTCACCGGCGAGCGCACGGCCGAGGGCTTCTTCCACGTCGAGGCCGGTCTCGAGCCCTCGATCGCGCGGTCGCTCGCGTACGCGCCCTACGCCGACATCCTGTGGTTCGAGACGTCGACCCCCGACCTGGCGGAGGCGACGGAGTTCGCGCAAGCGATTCACGATCAGTTCCCGGGCAAGCTGCTCGCGTACAACTGCTCGCCCTCGTTCAACTGGCGCCGACACCTCGACGACGAGGCGATCGCCGGCTTCCAGTCGAGGCTCGGCGAGCTTGGCTACCGGTTCCAATTCGTCACGCTCGCAGGCTTCCACTCGCTGAACGCAGCGGCCTTCGAGCTCGCGCGCGGGTACGCGAGCGAGGGCATGAGCGCATACGTGCGACTCCAGGATCGCGAGTTCGCGCTCGAGGAGTTCGGCTACACCGCCACACGCCATCAGCGGGAGGTCGGCGCCGGCTACTTCGACGCCGTCGTCGAGGCCGTCAGCGGCGGAGCCAGCTCGACGCTCGCGCTCAGGGGGTCGACGGAGGAGGAGCAGTTTCGCCGTTGAGCCGCGGAAGTACAGTGACCGCGATGGACGCGGCGGCCGGGACGAAAGCCGACGAGATCGCCCTTGCTCTCGAAGAGGCGATCGTGTCGGGTGACCTCACGCCCGGCCTGGTGCTCCGCCAGGAGCAGCTCTCGGAGCGCTTCGGCGTCTCGCGGACGCCTATCCGCGAGGCTCTCCGCCGCCTCGCCGCGCTCGGGCTCGTCTCCTTCGTACCGAATCGGGGAGTTCGCGTCCGCACGATCTCCCGCGACGAACTGCGCGAGGCGTTCGTCGTGCGCGCGGAGCTCGAGAGCCTCGCCACCGAGCTCGCGACGCTGCGCATGACCGCCGAGGATCTGGCGGCGCTCGAGGCCGCCGAGCGTTGCTTCAGCGAGCTCACGCTGCGGATCCGAGGCGGCGGCTCCGCCAACGATCGTGGGCTCGTGGGCGAGTGGGTGCGCGCAAACCATGCGTTCCACGACGTCATCTACTCGGCCGCGGCCGCGCCGCTCGTCGAGCGGCTCGCCAAGGGAGCCCGCCGGACGTTTCTGGGCCAGGCCGTCTGGGCGGCGGGTACCGAGATCGACGAGCTCTACGAGCGCAACGACCTCCAGCACCGGGCAATCCAGGCGGCGATCGCCGCCCGGAACCCGCAGGGAGCGCGTGTGATGGCGCGGGAGCACGTGCTCGCCTCCGGCCGGCTGCTGGAGGCGATCCTGGATCAGGTGGAGGCGCGGTCGAGGCCCCGCCGGCGTCCGCGCCGCAGCGCCGCGTAACGGCCGCGAGCCCGCACAAGCCGCGGCGGGCGTCGCCTTCCGTCACGGTCCCGTCGCCACATCTTTCCCTGCCTCTGGGGTCCCTCTGGGGTTCCTCTGGGGTTCCTCTGGGGTTCCTCAGAGGCTCAGGGCCGCCGCGTCACCGGGCCGTCCAGCCGAGATCCATCGTGAGCGGGACTCCCGTGAAGGCGCGGCCGCCCGGGCCGAGGAGAAAAGCCACCGCCTCGGCGACCTCCGCCGGCTCAAGCAGCCGTTTTACGGCATGCGGGGCGAGGATCACTTCCTCGAGAACCCGGTCTTCCGCCAGCCCGTGCGCCTGCGCCTGCGCTTCGATCTGGGCCTCCACGAGCGGTGTCCTGACGAACCCCGGGCAGATGGCGGTCGCGAGGATGCCCTTCTCCGCGCCCTCCAGCGCGAGCGTCTTCACAAGGCCCAGCAGCCCATGCTTCGCCGCCACATAGCCCGCCTTGAAGGGCGAGGCGACGAGCGCGTGCGCCGAGGCGATCGCGACGAAGCGGCCATCGCCGCTCGCGCCGAGCGCCTCCCAGGCGTACCTCGCAAGCAGGAAAGGGCTCGTCAGGAGCACAGCCAGCAGCGCGTCCCATCGATCCTCCGGGAACTCCTCCACAGGCGCGACGTGCTGAAAGCCGGCGTTCGCGACCACCGCGTCGAGCCGGCCGAAGCGGCCGATCGCGGCCTCGACAACGGTGCGGTTTCCCTCCCGAGTCGCGAGGTCGCCGTCCTCGACGTCGACCGCATGGACGCTCCAGCCCTCCCTCTCGAGCCGCTCGTGGACCGCGTGCCCGATCCCGCCGCGGGCGCCCGTCACGAGCGCCGCCCTCACCGCAGGAAGCGGAAGACGAGCTGGGCCACGCACACCGGCTTCTCGGATCCCTCTCGCTCGACGGTCGCGTCGATCCGGGCCTGGTCACCGCCTGAGACCTCCTCGACCCCCTCGATCCGGAAGGTCGCCCGCACGCGCGAGCCAGACGGCACCGGAGCTGGAAACCGCACCCGGTCGACGCCGTAGTTCACGGCCATCCGATAGCCCGCGTCGCCGGCGAGCTCGAACCAGAGCTCCGGCAGCAACGAGAGCGTCAAGAACCCGTGCGCCACCGTCGTCCCGAAGGGTCCCGCCGCAGCGCGCTCAGGATCGACGTGGATCCACTGGGTGTCGCCGGTGGAGCCGGCGAAGCCGTCGATCCGCTCTTGCGTGATCTCCACCCATTCGGAAGGGCCGAGCTCGCGCCCCTGCTCAACGACGTTCACCGGGCAACCTCCTGGCGGTGACGCGACGCCACAGGCGGCCAGTGGCGATTCCGGCCGTGATCCCAGACCCGGAGGGTTCTCATCCGCGCACGTACCTCCCAGGCGCGGGCTCTCCGTCCGGAAGCTCCGGGGGCGCGACCCGCTCGCCCGAGCGCGACGAAGCCCATGCCGCCCAGTCCTCCCACCAGCTGCCCTGGACACGCTCGGCGCCGGCGAGCCACTCGTCCGCATCGGCCGGCGTCGCGGGATTCACCCGATAGCTCGCCTTCGGATCGCCCGGCGGGTTGACCATCCCGGCGATGTGCCCGCCCGAGCTGAGGACGTGTCGCGCCTCGCCGCCCACGAGCTGCGTCACGCGGTAGACCGACCGCCACGGCGCGATGTGGTCGTTCTGCGCGGAGAGGACGTAGAGCGGCGTCTTCACCTCCGTCAGGTCGACGGGCGAGCCGTCGATCTCGAAGTCCCCGGGCCTGACGAGCCGGTTCTCGAGGTAGCACGCGCGCAGGTACTGCGCGTGCATCTCGGCCGGCATCCGGGTCGAGTCGGCGTTCCACGCGAGGATGTCGAACGGCGGTGGCTCCTTGCCCATGTACCAGCCGGACACCACGCAGTTCCAGACGAGATCGTTCCCGCGCAGCCACGTGAACGTCTCCGCCATCTGCGAGGCCTCCAGGTACCCCCGCTTCCGGATCTGCCGCTCGAGCCGCTCGATCGTGCGCTCGTCGGTGAAGACGCCGAGCGTCCCGGGCTCCCCGAAGTCGACGAGCGTGTTCGTCAGGCTCGCCCAGCCGACCCGCCCGGCCTCGCCCCGGGAAGCCATAGCGCCCAGCGCCATCATCGTCAGCGTGCCGCCGAGGCAGACGGCGAGGATGTTCACGCGCGGCGACCCCGTGAGTTCCGCGGCGCGATCGAGCGCGGCCATGAAACCTTGCTGAAGGTAGTCGTCGAGGCGGAGAGAGGCGAGGCGCTCGTCAGGGTCGCGGTAGCTGATCGCGAAGACGGTGAACCCCTGACGGACCGCGAACTCGATAAACGAGCGTCCGGGCGCGAGATCCATGACGTAGTACTTGTTAATCCAAGGCGGGCTGAACACGAAGGGCTCGGCGAAGACCTGCTCGGTCTGTGGCTCGTAGGCGATCAACTCGATCAGGTCGTTCCGCAGGACGACGCGCCCCGGGGTCATCGCGAGGTTGCGCCCGACCTCGAACGCGCTGCGGTCGATCTGCCGCGGCATGCCGCCGTTCTCGGTCAAGTCCCGAAGGAAGCTCGCGATGCCCCGGGCGAGGCTCAGGCCTCCGGTGTCGATGGCCTCCTTCACGACCGCCGGATTGAGCCAAGGCACGTTGGAGGGCGCGGCCGCGTCGAGCACAAGCTCGAGCGCGAACTCCGCCTTACGCTTCTTCGCGAGGGGCAGCTCGCCGGCGCCGAGCAGCTGGCGTGCTGCACGCGAGCCGGCGAGGTAGCTCCTGAGCAGGCCGACGAGGAACGGGTTCTCGCTCCAAGCGCGGTCGGCGAAGCGGCGGTCGCCGCGGGCCGGCTTCTCTGGCGGCTCGCCGTTCGCGCCGAGGAGACGCCGGCTCGCATCGAGCGCGACGCGCGCCTCGTCCAAGACCAGCCCGGCGGCGGCCGGCAGCGCCCGCTCGGGCCGCAACGCGACGCGCGCGGTTCCCTCCGCCAGAGCGGCGAGGAGCGACGCGGGGTCGAGGCGGCCGAGATCGAGCCCGTACTGGATATCCTCGAGGGGCGTTTTCATGGGAGCGGTCCACCAGCGTACGACCGACGCGGCCCACGTGTAGCCGGTGCCGGCCGCCAGCAGAAGCACGAGATCGCCGTCGGCAACCGCGCCGCCACGCTGCGCCCGGTCGAGCGCGAGCAGCGGGTCGACACCGCTCATGTGGCCCGTGTCGTCGAGGTAGACGGTTCGCTCCGGATCGAGGCGGAGAGCGGCGAGGAGGGCGTCGTGCATCGAGCGCTTCATGTGGATCGTGCACAGGAAAGTCATCTCGTCGAGCGTCGCGCCCGAGCGCTCGAGAGCGCCCTCCGCGGCGCGGACGAAGTTCGGCAGGCTGACCTCGTCGAGGCGCTCCTTCATCGCCGCCGGGTCTGCCACGTCGAGGAAGCGGTAGCCGCCGTCTGGCGAGACGCTGCCGCCGGAAGGGACCTTCACCTGGAGCGAGAAATGATGGCGGGCTACGAGAGCGGCGCACAGCTCCAGAAGACGTTCCTCGTCACGCGCGGCCAGCACGCCTACTTCTTCGACCGCTGGTGGCAGCAGCGGGCAATCCTCGACTACTTCAAGGCCCTGCTGCCCGGCGCGCTCTTGGACCCGGCGATCCTGCAAACGCCCACGGTGAACCAGACGCTCGGAGGCGCGAGCTTCTCGAGTCAGCTCGTCGACCTCGGGAACCCGACTCCGGCTCAGGCGGACGCGCTCCAGGGCCCCCTCGTCTGCCCTGCCGGCCCGACTGCCGTCACGGTGGTCTCGCTCGGTGGGCGCCGGTACGGCGGGGGCGTGGTCGTGCGCTGGCGCACTGCGAGCGAGGCCGGAATCCTCGGGTTCGATCTCTACCGGCTCGACGGCCCGCGACGCGTGCGCGTGAACCGCCGCCTCGTCCCGGCCCGCGGGCGCGCGCGCACACCGTCTGCCGGCTATGCCTACCTCCTACGCGACCGACACGCGGGCGGCGAGCCGGTGCGGTACGTGCTCGAGCAGGTAAGCGCCGACGGCCGGCGCACCGCGATCGGAACGGCGACGGTCCGCTAGGCGCGCGGAGGTCGAGATCGGCGGTGCGCCTTCACCCAGACGAGGACGCCGAGGACGGCGAGTACACCGAGTACGGCGACGGCAGCCGTGTCGTTGCCCGTGACGGCGAGGCCGACGACGATCGGAAGGACGACGCCCAGCGCGGCCGCGCCTGCGCCAATCCAGAGGGCGACCCGCGCGATACCGAGTCCGGTCCGGACGACGCCGGTGACGAGGCCGGCAATCGGGTTGACGTTCCCCTCGGGGAGATCGGCGACGAGCGCCCGCAGGTCCCCGAGCGTCTTCGCCGCGAACGCTCTGTCGAGCCGTCCCGACAGCTCGTCGGTCGTGAGACGGCCGGCAGCCGATTCGTCCCGCAGAGTCGCGACCGTACGCTCTCGATCCGCATCGGAGCATCGAATCGAGGGAGCCGGAGGGAAGAGGCTCGTCACGCAAGGAAGTCTGCACGAGGCGGCGACGCACTGACCGAATGCAGATTCCGACCCCTACGCCGTTGTCTTGGCAACCGAGGATCGCTCGCCGCTCATTCTGCTCTTGCCTTTCCTCCCTTGGGCGACCAGCATTTCGCAGGCGGAGCCGGGCTTGCCCGGCGGGAGCCCCAGCACGAGGTAGGCAACGTCTGGACGCAGCTATGGGTGACCGGCCCCAGCCCCAGCAAACGTTGCCACGACCGGTAGGAAGGAGGGGGGACACGGGGGAACCAGGGTTTCCCCACGATTCATCTGCCTTTGTGTTTTTCCCATGCGCGACCAGCAATCCGCGGGCGGAGCCGGGCTTGCCCGGCGGGAGCCCCAGCACGAGGTAGGCAACGTTTGGACGCAGCTATGGGTGACCGGCCCCAGCCCCAGCAAACGTTGCCACGACCGGTCGGAAGGAGGGGGACACGGGGGAACCAGGGGTTCCCCCGTGTCCGAACCAGGGGTTCCCCCGTGTCCGAACCAGGGGTTCCCCCGTGCTCGAACCAGGGGTTTCCCCGTGCTCGAACCAGGGATTTCCCCGCGCCCGAGGGTTCCCCCGCGCTAGGCGGATTCTTCGGCGAGCTCGTCCGCCTCGGCGGGCCGGCCGGCGCTCGTCACGAGCGTCGGTTTCAGGCCCTTCGTGATCGTCTCCTTCGTGATCACGCACTTCGTCACGTCGCGGCGCGAGGGCAGCTCGAACATCACGTCGAGGAGAGCGTTCTCGATGATCGAGCGCAGACCACGGGCGCCCGTCTCGCGCTCGAGCGCCTTCTCGGCGATCTGCCAGAGCGCGTCCTCGGTGAAGACGAGCTCGATCGAGTCGTAGTTGAAGAAGCGCTGGTACTGCTTGGCCAGCGCGTTCTTCGGCTCCGTCAGGATCTGCACGAGGTCCTCCCGCTGGAGCTGGTGCACCGCCGAGATCACCGGGAGTCGGCCGATGAACTCAGGGATCAGCCCGTAGGAGAGCAGGTCTTCGGGCATCACGTCCGAGAGCAACTCGGCGCTCTCGATCGAGTGGCGCGAGTGCATCTCGGCACCGAAGCCGACGGAGTTCTTGCCGATCCGCTTGCCGACGATCTTCTCGAGCCCAGCGAAGGCGCCACCGCAGATGAAGAGGATGTTCGTCGTGTCGATCGAGAGGAACTCCTGGTGGGGATGCTTTCGCCCGCCCTGCGGCGGCACTGAGGCGACCGTGCCCTCGAGGATCTTGAGGAGTGCCTGCTGGACGCCCTCCCCCGATACGTCGCGCGTGATCGACGGGTTGTCCGCCTTGCGCGCGATCTTGTCGACCTCGTCGATGTAGATGATCCCGGTTTCGGCCTTCTTGATGTCGAAGTCGGCGGCCTGGATCAGCTTCAGCAGGATGTTCTCGACGTCCTCTCCCACGTAGCCGGCTTCGGTGAGCGCGGTCGCGTCGGCGATTGCGAACGGCACGTTCAGAATTCGCGCGAGGGTCTGGGCGAGGTGCGTCTTGCCGCAGCCGGTCGGGCCGAGGAGCAGGATGTTCGACTTCTGGAGCTCGACGTCGCCGTCGTCGCAGCCCATCTGCACCCGCTTGTAGTGGTTGTAGACAGCCACCGAGAGCGTCCTCTTCGCCTCCTCCTGGGAGACGACGTAGTCGTTCAAGAGGGTGTAGATCTCCATCGGCCTCGGCAGGTTGTCGAGGTCCAGGTGCGAGGGGGCGGTGAGCTCCTCGTCGATGATCTCGTTGCAGAGATCGATGCACTCGTCGCAGATGTAGACGCCAGGACCGGCGATCAGCTTCTTGACCTGCCGCTGGCTCTTCCCGCAGAAGCTGCAGAGCAGCTGCTCGTTCCCCTCAGACGCGCGGGCCATTACTGCGCCGTCCCGGGGGCGTGCCGAGTCTGCAG
>JBBQDZ010000050.1:0-13497 GCA_038320185.1 Gaiellales bacterium | reverse complement strand
GAGCCGCGGCACCGGAGCGAAGACCGCCGAGCGCGCCCCGACGACGATCGGAGCATTCCCCGCGGCGATCCGCTCCCGTTCGTCCCGGCGCTCCGCGTCGGTGAGGCCGGAGTGGAGGACGGCCACGCGGTCACCGAAGCGGGCGCAAAAGCGGCCGAGCGCCTGGGGCGTGAGCGCGATCTCTGGCACGAGCACGATCGCGCCCCCGCCACGCTCGAGGACGCGCGCGCAGGCCTGGAGGTAGACCTCGGTCTTGCCACTGCCGGTGGCGCCGTACAGCAGGAGATTGCCGCGGCGCTCGTCGAGGGCGCGCTCTATTCGGGTCAGCGCCGCAAGCTGGGGTGTGCTCAGCTTCCGGGGCTCCGGCTCGCCGGCGAGAGCGTGCCGCTCCGCCGGCACCCCCGGCTCGCGGCGTCGAGCGCGCTTGACGGGCGCGACCAGCTCGAGTGCGCGCGCCGGAGTCGAGCCGTAGTAGTCCGAGACCCAGAGTGCGAGGTCGACGAGCTCCGGCGAGATCGCGTCCAGCACCCGCTCCGCCGGTACGACCTGGACGCCCGCGGGCGGCTCGACGGCGAGCTCGACGACAACCCCTCGCCGGCGGGAGCGGCCGAACGGGATCGCCACGACGGCGCCCTTCTCCACACCATCCTCCACCTCGTAGGTGAAGCGGCGAGCAAGCGCCCGCGCGCTCACTAACGGATAGACAGACGCGTAGGGCACGAGGCCCAGCGTACGTCGAGGCTCGGAACTAGACGCCCGCGCCGACGAGCACGAAGTCGGTCGCGAAGCCGAGCAGGAGGCCGAGCAGGACGCCCCAGGCGAGGAGGGTTTTCGTGCCGAACCTCCGGCAGACGTTCAGCAGCTCCATGACGACGTAGAGGATGGAGCCTGCTGCGAGGGCGAGGAATGCGATCGAGACCGCCTCGCTCTGCCAGGCCTGGCCCAGCAGCGTCCCGAAGAACGTGGGGCCGCCGCCGATCAGCCCGAGCAGTCCGAGGAACCGCCAGCTCGGCAGCGTCGCGTCGCCCGACAGCGGCGCGACAATGCCGAAGCCCTCCGTCGCGTTGTGAAGGCCGAATCCGATCACGAGCATCACCGCGAGGCTGATCTGGCCGCGCGTGGCCGACTGTCCGATGGCAAGCCCCTCGGCGAAGTTGTGGAGCCCGATCCCGCTCGCGATCAGGAGCGCGAGCCAGCGCGCCGGAGAGAGCGCAGCGGGCCCGCGGACGGTGAACTCGTTCGTCGACGCCGCACCGGGGCCGAGCATCGACTTGCGGCGCTGCCCGCCCATCCACCGGTCGTAATAGACGAGGCTCAGGAGGCCGAGCGCGAAGCAGCCGGCGAAAACAGAGCCGTAGCCCGCGAATCTCATCCACGAGCCGCCGGCCTTCGCCGCGGTGAGCGCGGTCTCTACCGGCTCCACGCCGGCGGAGAGGACGTCCCAGAGGAGGAAGAGGAGGATGCCGGTCGCCGTCGCGCTGAGGAAGGCCTTCAGCCCCAGCTTCGGCGACCGCAGGCGTCCGATCGGAAGGCCGAGGAAGATGGTGAGGCCGGCGACGGCGCCGAGGAGGAGGATCTGACCGGACGACAACTCTGGGCGCTCCTTGCAGTCGGTGTAAGGGTCGCCTTACAAGACCCTCTCGCACTATAGTCGAGCCCGGGTCTGAACAAGGGAGCTGCCACGGTGGCGCAGGGTCATTCGATCGATGAGTATCTCGAGACGATCTACTTCCTCGCGTTCCCGATCGGCGAGTACCGCCCGATGGCTACCGGATCGCCCACCCTCGCGTCTCGGGTGGCGGAGATGCTCGGCGTCTCACGCGCCTCGGCCGGAGAGATGCTGAAGCGCCTCGAGGCCGAGGGCCTCGTCGAGCGGGGCGCGCAGAAAGAGGCGCTGCTCACCGCCAGCGGACGCGGGCGGGCCGAGCGAGTCGTCCGCAAGCACCGGATCATCGAGCGGCTCCTCACGGACTTCATGGGCTACACGGCGGCCGAGGCCCACGTCCATGCAGACGAGCTCGGGGACACGTTCTCCGACGACATGGTCGAAAGGATCGAGGAGCGCCTCGGGCATCCGGACCGCTGCCCGCATGGCTGGCCCGTCGACACCGAGCAGGAGCAGGCCGAGAACCGGGAGCTGGAGCCGCTCACGGCGCTTGGCCCGGGCGATCGCGCGACGATCGTCCGCCTCGCCGAGCACGACGGCGACCTCCTGCACTGGTTCTACGACCAGGGCTTCGTCCCGGGGACGGAGGTCGAGCTCCAGGCCGCGCATCCCTCGGCGGGTCACTTCACCGTCCGCGTGAACGGCGACGAGCGCTCGATCGGCGAGAAGGCCGCCGGGGGCCTGTTCGTGCGCCCGGCCGGCGTCGCCGGCGGCTGAGCACGCGCCCCAGCCCGCTCGCCTGCGGCCGCGCGCCCGCTGTGCCGAGCCTACGCCGTAGCGTGCTCGCGCGCGCCGAGGCCGGCCGCGGCGCGCAGTACGTCGGCCTTGTCCGTCCGCTCCCACGTGAAGTCATGGTCGTCGCGGCCGAAGTGGCCGTAGGCGGCGGTCTTGCCGAAGATCGGGCGGCGAAGGTCGAGGTCGCGCAGGATCGCCGCCGGCCGCAGGTCGAAGTGCTCCTCCACGAGCTCCTCGATCCGCGCGACAGGTAGATACTCGGTGCCGAAGGTGCGCACGGCGACCGAGACGGGCCGCGCGACGCCGATCGCGTAGGCGACGTTCACTTCGGCCCGATCGGCCAGGCCCGCGGCGACGATGTTCTTCGCGACGTAGCGTGCGGCGTAGGCGGCGGAACGGTCGACCTTCGTCGGATCCTTGCCGGAGAACGCCCCGCCGCCGTGACGGGCGGCGCCGCCGTAGGTGTCGACGATGATCTTGCGCCCCGTCACGCCGGTGTCGCCCATCGGCCCTCCGACGACGAACTTGCCGGTCGGGTTCACGTAGACGAAGTCGCGGTCGTCGAAGAGCCGCTTCTCGTCGTACAGGTCGTGCGGCAGGATCGGGCGCAGGACCCGGTCGATGATGTCGGGCTTGATCAGATTCTCGGAGCTGATCCCGTCAGAGTGCTGGGTGGAGACGAGCACGCGCTCGATCTCGACCGGCGTCTCGCGCCCGTCGTCGTCGACCTCGTAGCGAACTGTCACCTGCGCCTTGCCGTCGGGACGCAGGTAGGCGAGCTCGCCCGCCTTCCTTACCTCGGCGAGTCGCCGGCAGATCTTGTGCGCGAGCATGATCGGGAGCGGCATCAGCTCCGGCGTCTCGCGGGCGGCGTAGCCGAACATCATCCCCTGGTCACCTGCTCCGACCTGGTCGAGCGGGTCGTCGTCGCCGGGGTCGTGCTTGACCTCGTATGCCTCGTCCACGCCCTGCGCGATGTCCGGCGACTGCTCGTCGAGGGCGACGACGACACCGCAAGTCGTCGCGTCGAAGCCCCACTCGGAATGGGTGTAGCCGATCTCCGAGATCTTGGCGCGGACGAGCCGCGGGATGTCGACGTAGGTACCGGTGGAGATCTCTCCTGCGACCACGACGAGTCCTGTCGTGATGAGCGTCTCGCAGGCGACTCGGCCGGCCGGATCGTCCGTCAGGACCGCATCGAGGACGGCGTCCGAGATCTGGTCGGCGATCTTGTCGGGATGACCCTCCGTGACCGATTCGGAGGTGAAGAGGAACTCGCGGGCCGGCATCGGGCCCGAAAGGCTACTTGACGCCCAGGAAGCCGGTGACCGAGGAGGTCGCGCCGTCCCGCGTGCCGTACAAGAGGAGCGTCTGCAGCGGCTCGAGGTTCTTGCTCGTCTCTGGAGGGAGCTGGGTGCCCTGGAGCTGCGCGAAGTTCTCGACGATCGGAATCGCGGCCTTCAGGTTGACGTAGACGAAGCCGAGCGTCGAGTCGCCCATGCCTGCCTTGTCCGCGGCGCTCTTGAAGACGTCGTCGTCCGCGAGTTTCGAGCCCTTGTCCTTCAGGCCGCTGATCGCAGTCGTGGAGTCGGTGATCAGGAGCTTGCCGTCGAAGACGCCGTAGTAGAGCGCGAACGCGCCGCTCAGCGGGAGCTGCTTGAGCGTGACGCCGTCCACCGTCGTCGTCGTCGGGGTCGCGCCCGGCGCGATCTTGGCGACAAGCCGATCGACGACCGAGAGCGCCTGCTGCTCGTTCGACTCCGCGAGCGCAAGCGTGACCTCCGGGAGCGGCGTGCCCTGCCGCACATAGAGGGCGCCCTCGCCCGAGAGAAGCGGGGCGAGCTCCGCAAGGCTGACCCCGAGTTGCGCCTCGACCAGGGGCAGGAATTGCTTCAGTGTCGGGTTCGTCTCGAGCTGCGTGAGTGACTTCCCGACACCGTTGAAGGAAGTGAAGAGGAGGGTGTCTGCGGGTACCTCACCCACGAGCTTCGAGGTGTACGACGTGATGGTCTGACCGCCGGAGCTCTTGGCGTGGATATCGAGGCGGGCGCCATCGCCATTCCCCTGGAGAGCACCCACGATCCACTCGAGCTTGCCGAGGCCCGGGACCGGGTTGGCTCCCGCTGGCGCCGCCGTGGATCCGGAGCGCTGGATGATGCTCGCGAGGCTCGCCCCGTCGAGGAAGAACTTCACGAGCGCGGAGTCCGGGAGCGAGGCCATCGCGGTCTTGAAGGTGGCGCCCTCGGCGAGGGAGGTGCCGTTGTGCGCGCTCTCCCCCGAGGTCAGGTCCGCCTGCTTGTCAGAGACGAGCGTCCAGTCGCCGACCTTCTTCGTGAAGGTCGGCGAGCCGGTCGTGTCGGTCGCGTCGAGCTTCTTGATCAGCGAGTCGAGCCTCCCGGAGTCCTTCGGCTGAGTCGCCGCGACCGCCGTCGCCGTCTTGCCTTGGAGGTTGAGGATGCTCAGGTCGGTCTCTGGGCCGAGGGCGGGCTTCACGTCCTGCTCGAAGCTCACTCCCTGCTTCGTGAGCTGCTGCCGAAGCATCGCCAGCAGCTTGTCCTTATCGGGGAACTTGCTGGCGAGGTCGTCGAGTTTGCTCCACTCGCTGCCGCCGAAGTCGGTGTTGACGTAGACGAAGCCGGGTGCGCTCGCCGGGGTGAAGTCGGCCCCTGCAGGGGCGCCGCCGCCCGTCCCGCCCGACCCGCCGGTGCCGCCGCCGCCCTTGCCCCCGCAGGCGACCGCGAGCAGCACTGCAAGCAGCGCCAAGACGCCAGGCAGAATCGAGGAGCCGCGCCGCACGGCGGCGATCCTACCTACTCTTCGGTCGGCGCTCGTCCCATCAGCGCTCCGAGGAGCTCGTGCACGCTCTCGCCCTCGAGGACGGCACAGACGCCGTTCGTGATCGGCAGCTCGATCCCGAGCCGACGCGAGAGGCGGCGGAGAACCGGCGCCGTCGTCAGCCCCTCGACGACCATGCCGATCTTCGCCGCCGCCTCGGAGGCGCTCGCGCCACGGGCGATCAGCTCTCCGGCGGCACGGTTGCGCCCGTGCAGGCTCCAGCACGTGACAACGAGGTCGCCCATGCCGGCCAGGCCGGAGAAGGTCTCCGGCCGGCCGCCGCAGGCCTCGCCGAGGCGCGCCATCTCCACCAGGCCGCGCGTGATCAGTGCCGCCTTGGCATTGTCGCCGAGGCCGAGTCCGTCGACCCCACCGGCTGCGAGTGCGATCACATTCTTCGCGGCGGCGCAGAGCTCGACGCCGACCAGATCGGGATTGACGTAAACCCGGAAGGCGAGGGAATTGATCGCGTGCTGGAGCTCGACCGCAAGCTCCTGGTCATCGCTCGCGATCACGGCCGCGCCCGGCAGCCCCTCGGCGATCTCCTCGGCCATGTTCGGGCCCGAGAGAATAGCGACCGCGCGACCCTCGATGAGAGTCGACAGGCGCCTGCCGCTCTCCGGGTCGAGACCCTTCGTGAGGCTGAGCACCGGCGCGCGCCCGGGCAGGTCGCGGACCGCCGCGGCAAAGGCGCGCGAGGGGACCGCAACGACGACGACGTCGGCGGCAGCGAACGGCGCCTGCTCCGTCGTCGCCGCCTCTATCCCGCGGAGCTCGACACCGCGCAGGTAGCGGGGGTTGTGCCCGGTCGCCCGGATCTCCCTGACCTGCTCGGGGTCGCGGCAGACGAGCGTCACCTCGTGCTCACGGTCGGCCAGGAGCCGTGCAAACGCCGTCCCCCAGGAGCCCCCACCGAGGACGACCGCCTTCATCCTCGCCTGACGAAGTCGATCGACACGGGCACGCCGGTCAGTCCGAAGCGCTCGCGGAGGCGGTTCTCCACCCAGTAGCCGTAGTCGCGCGTCACGAGACCGGGATCGTTCACGAAGAACCGCAGGCGCGGCGGGCGAACCTGCGTCTGCGTCCCGTAGAGGAGATTCAGGCGCTTGCCGCCTCGCGCCGGCGGCTGCCGCGCCTCCCGCAGCTCGCCGAGGAAACGGTTGAGCTCCGGCGTCGGAATGCGGTACAGGTAGCGCCCGTAGAGCTCCTCCACGCGGTCGAGCAGGCGCTGGATGCCCCGCCCCGTCTTCGCAGACACGGCGACGATCGCCGGTCGCTGGCGGAGCCGAGGCTCGAGACGCAGCCGAACGTCCTCGATCGCGACCTCGGTGACATCCCACTTGGAGAGGACGACCAGGGTCGCGCACTGCGCCTTGCGGGCGATGTCGGCGACGGCCAGGTCTTGGTCGACGACCCCTTGGCCGGCGTCGACGAGCACGAGCGCAAGGTCGGCACGCTCGGCAGCCTCGAGCGCGCGAAGCTCCGAGTAGTACTCGATGCCTTGCCGCTGTCGGCGCTTGCGTCGCAGACCGGCGGTGTCCACGAGGATGAACGTCCGCTCCCCCCGCTCGAGCACGGTGTCGATCGCATCGCGGGTGGTGCCGGGAATCTCGGAGACGATCACGCGCTCCTGTCCGAGCAGCGCGTTCAGGAGGCTCGACTTGCCGACGTTCGGTCGCCCCAGGATCGCGATGCGAATCGCGTCCTCGGCCACCGGGGCCACCGCCCGCCCGGGGAGCCGTGCGACGATCACGTCGAGCAGGTCGCCGGTGCCGTGCCCGTGGAGCGCCGAGAGCGGGATCGGGTCGCCGAGGCCGAGCCGGTGGAACTCCCACGCAGTCGCGTCTTGCGCGGGGTCGTCGATCTTGTTCGCGAGCAGGAGCACCGGCTTCCGCGACGCGCGCAGGATCCCGGCCAGCTCCTCGTCGCCCGGCGTGATCCCGGAGCGGGTGTCCGTGACGAACAGGACGAGGTCGGCGTCGGCCACCGCCGTACGAGCCTGATCGGCGACGGAGCGGACGAGCGGAGAAGGATCGGCGATGTCGACACCGCCGGTGTCGACGAGCACGAAGTGCTTCCCGTTCCACTCGCAAACGAGCTCTTTTCGGTCCCGCGTGACCCCGGGCGTGTCGTGGACGACGGCCGCGCGAGTCGCCGTCAGGCGATTCGCGAGGGTCGACTTGCCGACGTTCGGGAAGCCGACGATGGCGACCTTTCCGAGCAGCTCCTCCGCCACGCCGCGCTACCCGCGCGGAGGGATCGCGACCCGCGGACGTCCGAGTTGGTGCAGGTCGACCGCGAACTCCCAGAGCCGCCGGATCCGTGCCTCGATCTCGACGGAGGCTTCCCGGTAGCCACGGCCGTTCCGCGGCAGTCCGCCGAAGCGGACGGGCTCGCCGAACGCCACGGTGACCGGTTGGAAGTTCCCGAGGCACCAGGACTGCGAGCCGTGGATCGCCCCCGGCACGACCGGCACCTCCTCCTGCACGGCGATCATCCCCGCTCCCGCCTGAGCTCGCCCGGGAACCCCGCTCTTCTGCCGCGTTCCCTCGACGAAGAGCCCGAGGACGCGCCCCTCGCGAACGACCTCCTTCATCAGACGAACGGCATCTCGGTCCGACTCCCCCCTTCGCACGGCGAAGGATCCGAAGGTGCGCATGATCTGGCCGAGCACGGGCACCTGGTGCGCCTCGGCCTTCGCGAGGTACCAAACCGTGCGCGGCACGACCGAGCCGAACCCGGCGACGTCGAACCAGGACAGGTGGTTCAGCGCGAGGACGACTCCTCCGTGCGCCGGAATGCGGTCGGCGCCGTGGTGGTGCACCCGCGCGAAGAAGCGGGCGGCGGGCTTCAGCGTGAAGGCACCGACCCCCCAGGCGACGTCGGGACCCGTCACGCCGGCTGCCGTGCCCGGACGAGCTCCTCGATTCGCGCGACCACGTGGTCGACGCCGAGGCTCGTCGTGTCTATCAGCTCCGCGTCGGCCGCGGGCCGCATCCGGGCGGCGTCGCTCTCGTCGCGCAGTCGTAGGTCTGTAGCGAGCGCGTCGGCACCGATCTCCGGCCGCTCGGCCTGCCGGCGCCTCGCGCGGACGGCCGTATCGGCAACGAGGTACACCTTCACCGCGGCCTCGGGCGCGACGACGGTGCCGATGTCTCGGCCCTCGATAACGGCGTTTCCAAGCCCGCCGAGCTCGCGCTGGCGGGCTCGCATGATCCGCCGCACCTCCGGGTGCCGGGCGACGACGGGCACGAGACGGTCAATGCGTGGATGACGGATCGCCGCAGTCACGTCCGCGCCGTCGATCCACACTCGCCCGCTTTCGTCGAAGTCGACGGGGCTCGCCTGCGCGAGCTCACCGAGCGGCGCGCCGTCACCCAGCGGCAGGCCACGCGTGAGCGCCAGCCACGTCAGCGCGCGGTACATCGCGCCGGTGTCGAGGTAACGGAAGCCGAGACGCTCCGCGAGCGCCCGTGCGACCGTGCTCTTCCCGGCGCCCGCAGGCCCGTCGATCGCGACGATCAACGATCACGACCTTGTCCGCCTGCGGCGCAAAGGCTCGACGAAGAGGAGGAAGAAGAGTCCGTCACGGGTTCGTCATGGCTCGATTAGCGGCAGTCGCTGAGCGAGCGCCGCTAGGAGCTGGAAGAAGCCGGGGAAGCTTATAGCTGCGGCCTCCGCGCCCCCAACCTCGACACCCTCCCGCGAGACCATGCCGGCGACGCCGCCGAGCATCGCGATCCGGTGGTCGCCCGCCGCGTCCATCCGGCCACCGCGGATCCTCGTCGGCACACCCCGGACCCGGAACCCGTCCCCGGTTGCGGCAATGCGGACACCGAGACCGCGTAGCGCGCTCGTCACGGCCTCGATCCGGTCTGTCTCCTTCACCCGGAGATCGGCTGCGCCGGTGACCGTGCTCTCCCCGTGCGCGCAAGCCGCGACGAGCGCGAAGAGCGGCAGCTCGTCGACGAGGAGCGGCACTTCGGAAGCCTTGACCGACGTCGCGACAAGCGACGCATGCGTCACCTCGAGATCACCGCCGGGCTCGCCCCCGAGGGAACGGCGATTGAACACCGAGACCCTCGCCCCCATCCGCTCGAGGACGTTGAGAAAGCCGATCCTCGTCGGATTGAGGTTCACCCCGGCGATCCGCAGCTCCGAACCCGGGAGCAGCGTCGCCGCGACGAGGAACGGCGCGGCCGAGGAGAAGTCGCCGGGGATCTCGAGCGAGAGCGGCCGCAACCGGTCGGTCGGCCAGACGGAGATCTCCTGCTGCTTGCGCTGGATGCGCACGCCGGCACTCTCGAGCATGCGTTCGGTGTGGTCGCGGGTGACCAGGGGCTCGATGATCGTCGTCGGCCCGTCCTGCGCGTAGAGCCCGGCGAGCAGGAGCGCCGACTTCACTTGCGCGCTCGCCACCGGCAGCTCGTAGCGAATCGGCCGCAGGGGCCGCCCTTCGATCCCCAGCGGCAGCCGGCCACCCTGTGCAGCCTCGATACCGGCGCCCATGCGCCGCAGCGGCTCGACGATGCGCCCCATGGGACGGGCGCGCAGCGAGTCGTCGCCCGTCAGCTCGAATTGCCGCCACCTCTGCCCCGCGAGTAACCCGGCGAGGAGGCGCGCGAGCGTTCCCGCGTTCCCGCAGTCGATCGGCGCGGCCGGCTCGCGCAGGCCCTCGAGCCCGACGCCGCCGACGCGGACCCGCTCTCCGTCGTCGTCGACCTCGACCCCGAGCGCGCGCAGCGCCGAGACGGTGGAGAGCGTGTCGCCCGAGCGGCCGAAGCCGCGAATCTCGCTCTCCCCCTCGGCGATCGCGGCCAGCAGGAGCGCGCGGTGCGAGATCGACTTGTCTCCCGGTACGGCGAGCGCGCCCCGCATCGCCTGCGCCGGGGCGACCCTCACGAGCCCGGGAGGACGGGCGCGACGACGGCGCCGTAGCCCTGCGACTCGAGAAGCGCGGCGGCGCGCTCCGCCTCGCTCGCACCCGACACGAGAAGCGTGAGCACTCCGCCGCGCTCTGGGGAGAAGTGCTGCAGCTCGAAGTCCTCGATGTTGATCCGCTCCGCGCCGAGGGCCTGGGTGATCCCCGCGAGGACGCCCGGGCGGTCGGGCACGTGCACCCGGAGCTGGTGGAGCTCGCCCGGATCCTCGTAGGCCCCGGCGAGCATCCTCCGTCGGTTCCCGAAGGCCTCACCTATCCAGCGCGCGAGGAAGCCTCCGTCCCCGGCCGCCAGCGCCGCCTCGAGCTGCTTGACCCGTCGCCGGTGTTCCTCGAGTGCCGGTCGCAGAGCCGCCGCGTTGTCGAGGAAGATGTCGACCCAGATTCGGGGATTCGCGCCGGCCACACGCGTCATGTCCCGCAGCGACCCGCCCGCGGCGGCGAGAGGTTCATGGCCCTCCACCCGCGTGGAGCCGGCCTGATTCACGAGCAGGTTCGCGAGGGCGTGCGGGAGATGGCTCGTGAGCGCGACGAGGCGGTCGTGCGCCTGCGGGTCGACGGCGACCGGTGTCGCGCCGAGGGAAGAGACGAACCCGTGGACCAGGCGATAGCGGACAGGATCGGTCGCGGCCAGCGGCGCCAGGAACCAGGTCGCGCCTTCGAAGAGCTCCGCCCTTGCGTGCTCGGGACCGCGCGCCTCGGATCCGCAGACGGGATGCCCGCCGATGAACCGGGCCGATTCACCTGCGGCGGCGCAGACGCCAGCTTTCGTCGAGCCGACGTCCGTGACCGTCGTCCGCGCCGCGGATGAGGAGAGGACGACGGCGACCTGCTGCGCGAGCTTTGCGACGGGTGCCGCGACGACGGCGAGGTCGGCGCGCGCCACCGCCTCCGAGAGCGACGGCGCCGTCTCGTCGATCGCGCCCCTTCGCGCGGCGGCACGTGCAGCGTCGAGATCGGGATCGAAGCCGACGACCTCCTCGACGCCGGCGCGCTTCGCAGCCAGACCGACTGAGGCGCCGATGAGACCGGTACCGACGATCGCGAGGCGCATCGACGGAGGATGCCGCAAAGAGCCACGGGTGAACCCCTGGTTCCCCCGTGAGCCCCCTCCTTGCGACCGGCTGTGGCAGCGTCGCTGTGGCTGGGGCCGGTCACCCATAGCTGCATCCAACCGTTGCCTATCGCAAAGCTGGGCTCCCGGCGGGGCAAGCCCGCCTCCGCCCACAAACTGCCGATCGCCCAACGTGACACTCGAGAACGCTGAGGCAGGCTTAACGATCTTTCCGAACGGCTCTGCCGGTCGTTGCCGTCCCTGAGGGCCGAAGGCCGAAGGGGTGTCGGGGGGCCAGTGGGGAGCACAGCCCCCCGCTCGAGCGGAGCCGAAGGCGGAGCGATCGCTGCGGTTGCCGAGCCAACGGGGTCCCGGGGCGTGCGCCCCGGCTAAGCGGAACCCGCAGGGCGTACCGCTGTACTGCGAGCGGACAGGCCGTTGCGCAAGGGCCCTCGTTCACACTGCCCCTCGGCCGCGGGGCGGGCGTCAGCCGATGCGCTTGCCCATGAGGGCGACGATCGCGCGGATCTCGGCGGCAAACTCGGCGAACTCCGAGGTGCGAAGTTGCTGAGCCGCGTCGCAGAGAGCCTCCTCCGGGCGCGGGTGCGCCTCGACCATGATCCCGTCTGCGCCGACCGCGGCCGCGGCTCGCGCGAGCGGAAGCACCAGGTCCCGCCGGCCGGCCGCGTGCGAGGGGTCGACGATCACAGGCAGGTGAGTCTCGTGCTTCAGCACCGCGACCGAGCCCAGGTCGAGCGTGTACCGCGTCGTCCGTTCGAAGGTCTTGATCCCACGCTCGCAGAGGATGATCCGTTCGTTTCCTTCCTTGGCGACATACTCCGCGGCCATCAGCAGCTCCTCCAGCGAGGCCGCCGGCCCCCGCTTGATGAGGACGGGCTTGTCCGCCCGCCCGATCTCGGAGAGGAGGAGGAAGTTCTGCATGTTCCGCGCCCCGATCTGGATCACGTCGGCCACCTCCAGGACGTCCTCGACGTGCCGGGGGTCCATCAGCTCGGTGACGATCGGTAGGCCCGTCTCCTCCTTCGCCTCCCGCAGGATCGCGAGCGCCTCCCGCCCGAGCCCCTGGAACGCGTAGGGGGAAGTCCGGGGCTTGAAGGCTCCGCCGCGAAGCATCGTCGCGCCGGCCGCGGCGACCGCCCTTGCCGTCTCGAGCGTCTGCTCCCGGTACTCGACCGTGCAGGGCCCTGCGATCAAACCGAACCACTCGTCCCCGAGGCGGCGCCCCTCGACCTCGATCACGGTCGGGTCGGGCGTCAGCTCTCGCGCGACCAGCTTGTACGGCTTCAGGATCGGCAGCACCTGCTCGACCCCCGGATAGCCCTCGAGGGGAAGTGTCGCCAGCAGCTCGCGGTCGCCGATCGCGCCGATCACCGTCGCCTCGCGCCCGCGCGAGACGCGCGCCACTGCGCCCGCGTCCTGAAGGCGTGCCACGACGTGCTCGGTCTCGGAGGCCGTCGCGGCGGCGGCCATCACGATCAGGAGCTCGGGAGAGCCGTTCGAGGCCACGGCGAGAACTGTAGTGGCGCCCTTCCGGCGGTCGCGCTAGGCTCAGGGGGATGGCACCGCTACCGCGGATCGGCTGGGCCTGGCGCGGCGAGCGAGGCGGCAGCCTGCCCTGACGCGGTAGGCGCTTTCCGCTTCGCTCGTAGGCCTTCCTCGGAGGGTCTTTTTGTGTCCGGGAGCGACGAGAGAATGCGAGGTACGAGGTGAGGATCTTCAGCGGTATCCAGCCGACCGGGAAGAAGCACTTCGGCAACTACAGCGGCGGCTTCCGTCAGTACGCCGCGACCCAGGAGCTCGGTGACGCGTTCTTCTGCATCGTCGACCTCCACTCGATCACGGTCGAGCACGACCCCAAGACGCTGCGCGAGGCGACGCTCGATGTCGCGGCGATGCTCTTCGCAACCGGCCTGGACGCGCGTCGCTCGACGATCTTCGTCCAGAGCCACGTCACCGCGCACGCGGAGGCGGCTTGGCTGCTGTCGTCGGTGACGAGCCACGGCCAGCTCGCCCGCATGACCCAGTTCAAGGACAAGGGCAGTAGCCAGGACTTCGTCTCCGCCGGGCTCTTCACCTATCCGGTCCTGATGGCGGGAGACATCCTGCTCTACCAGACCGACCTCGTCCCGATCGGCGACGACCAGCGCCAGCACCTCGAGCTCGCAAGAGATCTCGCCGAGCGCTTCAACGGGCGCTACGGCAAGACGTTCCGGGTCCCGGGCGGCCGCTATCCCGAGACCGGTGCCC
>JBBQDZ010000049.1:0-13499 GCA_038320185.1 Gaiellales bacterium | reverse complement strand
AAGCTCGTGATGGCGGTCGCGTGCGCGGAGGTGCCGAAGTTCACGGTCGTCGTCGGCGGCTCCTTCGGTGCCGGCAACTACGCGATGTGCGGTCGTGCCTACGCGCCGCGACAGCTCTGGATGTGGCCGAACGCACGTATCTCGGTGATGGGCGGCGAGCAGGCCGCGACCGTGCTGACGATGGTGGGCGACGCCGACCCGGACGAGATCCGCGCGAAGTACGAGGCCGAGGGAAACCCGTACCACTCGACCGCGCGGCTCTGGGACGATGGCATCATCGACCCGCTCGACACGCGGCGGGTGCTGGCGCTCGGCATCTCCGCGGCGCTCAACGCACCGATTCCCGAGACGACGTTCGGCGTCTTCCGGATGTGAAAGGAGAGAGATGGGCTCGTACGACTTCGTGGACGTGGCCGAGCTGCCGGGCGAGGGCCCCGGAGGAGCGGTCAAGAAGCTTCGCCGGGCGCTGGGCGTTCGGGCGTTCGGCTTCAACTACTTCGAGCTGCCCCCCGGTCGGGAAGGGCACGAGCACGACGAGCGTGCATCGAAGCACGAAGAGGTGATCTTCGTGGTGGCGGGCTCCGGGATGCTACGCGTCGACGGAGAGGAGCTGGATCTGCGCCCCGGGCGCTTTGTCCGGATCGATCCTGAAGCGACTCGCTGCCCCGTCGCCGGGGAGGACGGGCTCACCTTCGTCACCATCGGCGCGCCAGTCGGCGGGCGCTACGAGCCGCCTTCCTGGGGCTAGCCGGCTCCGTCCGACAGCGGCCTTAGGCTGGTCGGATACGTACACCGCGAAGGAGGATTGGATGACTCGTTTCAGGGCTTTCATCCCCTCTCCCGCGATGATGGTCGCCGCGCTGGCGCTCACCGTCGCGCTGGGGGGTACAGGCGGGGCTGCCGTCTCCGGTACAGGACCCACGAAAGTAGCGGGCACCGACCGGACGGCAGGTCCGGCGCAGGCCCAGAAGGCGGACGCGACCGGCCCACGCGGCCCACGCGGCCTACGCGGTCCCGCCGGCCCCAAGGGCGCCAAGGGCGCCAAGGGCGCGACCGGCGCCAGGGGTGCAACCGGAGCTGCGGGACCCGCGGGTCCCGCAGGTCCCGCCGGACCCGCAGGGGCGCCTGCCACGGCACTCTGGGCGTCCATCGACGGCACCGGCACGCTCGTGCGCAACAAGGGAGCGGCGTCCTCCCTGAAGATCGGTGTCGGTGACTATCAGGTGATCTTCAACCAGGACGTGACCGCCTGCGTTTACCAGGCGACGCTCGGTGGGCCGACCAACGGCGTGGCCGCCGGTCAGATCACGGTCGGGCAGCGGACCAACATAGCGACCGGCGTACGTGTGATCACGCAGGACAGCGCCGGCGCCGCGGCGGACAAACCGTTCTTCGTGACCGTTTTCTGTTAATCGGGGTGGTCGGGGCCCGCCGCGGAGACGGCAGGCCCCGACGTCCTTCAACCCTGTACGGGCGGTTAACGCCGCGTTCGCAGTTCTTCGATTCCACTGCCATATCGCACGTGCCTCGCCCGCGTAAGGTCCGCTGAGGTGAGCTCCCTGCGCTTAGAGCGGGACGGCGCCGTCCAGCGGGTCACACTGTCGCGCCCGGAGCGGCGGAACGCGTTCGATGCGACGCTGATCGAGGAGCTGATCGGCGCTTTCGAGTCAGTGGGCGACGCGCGTGCGGTTCTCCTCTCCGGCGAGGGGACGAGCTTCTCGGCGGGTGCCGACGTCGAGTGGATGCGTGCCTCGATCGACCTCACTCGTGAGGAGAACGTCGCTGATGCGCTGCGGTTCCGGCGCCTGCTCGAGGCAATAGACGGCTGTCCCGCGCCCGTGGTCGTACGCGTCCACGGGCATGCGCTCGGCGGCGGCTGCGGTCTCGTTGCCTGCTCCGACGTCGCGATCGCGGCCCCCGACGCGATCTTCGCGTTCAGCGAGGTGCGGCTCGGCATCATTCCCGCGGTCATCTCACCCTTCGCCCTCGCGAAGATCGGGCCGGGGGCGGCTCGGCGCTACTTCCTCACCGGTGAGCGCTTCGACGCCTCGACGGCCCTGCGAATCGGACTCGTGCACGAGGTCGCCGGCGATCTCGACGGCGCTGTCGAGCGCGTGGTCGACGCTCTCCTCGCCGCCGGACCTCAGGCGGTGCGCGCAGCCAAGCGGCTCGTGCTCGACCGACCGCAAGGCGAGGAGACCGCGAGAAGGATCGCCGAGTGCCGAACGAGCGCGGAGGGTCAGGAAGGTTTGCGCGCGTTCCTCGAGCGCCGGTCGCCGGGCTGGTCTGCCTGAGGATCTCGGCGGAAGACCGACTCCTCCGCGCCGGATCCCGCGGAGGCACGGCCCGCCAGGCCTCACACGTGCGGCCATGGCCAGGGTCTGTCCCCGGCCACGGCCGCAGCGGCCGGTAGAGCGATGCCGAGCATGCGGCGCCTGCTCGCGCTCGTCGGCGCCGTCGTTTTCGTCGACACGATGTTCTTCGCGGCTCTGACGCCGCTGCTGCCGCACTACGCAGACCGCTTCGAGCTCTCGAAGATCGGAGCCGGGCTCCTTGCCGGCGCGTACCCGGCCGGAGCCTTCGTCGGGGGGGTGCCCAGCGGGATCGCCGCCGTGCGATTCGGGGCCAGGAATACGGCGCTGGCCGGCCTCCTCGTGCTGGCCGCGACCACCCTCCTCTTCGGCTTCGCCGATTCGATCTATCTCCTCGACGGCGCCCGCTTCGTCCAGGGATTCGCGAGCGCACTCGCGTGGACGGCGGGGCTGGGATGGCTCGTTGGCACCGCGCCGCCCGAGCGCCGCGGAGGGCTGATCGGGACGGCGATGGCCTTCGCAATCATCGGTGCGCTCTTCGGGCCCGTCCTTGGCGGCTTCGCGTCGCTCGTCGGGACACGCCTCGGCTTCGGCATCGTCGCCGCGTTCGAGCTCGCCCTCGCGGGCTATGCCCTGACGGTCGCAGCGCCGGCGCGGGCAGAGCGGCAGCCCGCCCGGCTCCTCCTGCGCTCGCTCCGGGACGCGCGGATCGGCGCGGGCGTCTGTTTCGTCACCCTCCCTGCGCTGCTCTTCGGAACCCTGACGGTGCTGACGCCGCTCCGCCTCGACCGCCTCGGCATGGGCTCACTCGGCATCAGTGCCGCGTTTCTCCTCTCGGCGGCGCTCGAGGCGGTGGCGAGCCCTCTGCTCGGGCGGCTGTCGGACCGGCGCGGCCCGCTGCTGCCGGTGCGCATCGCGTTGGTCGCCTCCGCGATCGTCACTCTCCTCCTCCCCTGGCCGCAGCACCGGCTCCTCCTCGCCGCCCTCGTCGTCCTCGCGGGCCTCTCCTTCGGCGGCTTCTGGACGCCCGCGATGTCTCTCGTCGCCTCGGCCGCCGAACGGCGTGGGCTCGACCAGGCGTTCGCGTTCGCACTCGTGAACCTCGCCTGGGCTCCCGGGCAGACCGCGGGCTCCTTGGGGGGCAGCGCGCTCGCGAACCTCGCCGGGGACCGGCTGCCCTACCTTCTCCTCTGCGCGACCTGCCTGCTTACCCTTGGGCTGCTTTGGCGATTCAGAAGCTCCTCGTAGCCAATCGCGGCGAGATCGCTGTCCGCGTCTTCCGCACCTGCCGGCGCCTCGGCATCGCCACGGTAGCGGTCGCCGCCCCCGACGACCTCGGCTCCCTTCACGCACGCTCCGCGGACGAGGTCGTCGAGATCGCCTCCTACCTCCACTCGGAGGAGCACGTCCGGGCGGCGGGCGCTTCAGGCGCCGACGCCGTCCATCCCGGCTACGGCTTCCTCGCCGAGCGGCCCGACTTCGCCGAGGCGATCGAGGCAGCGGGCCTGCTCTGGATCGGACCCTCGGCGGAGGCGCTGCGACTCGGCGGCGACAAGCTCGAGGCGAAGCGCGTCGCGCAGGAGGCGGGAGTGCCCGTTACGCCCACCGGCGAGCCGAGTGAGCTCGGGTTTCCGTTGATCGTCAAAGCGGCGGCCGGCGGCGGCGGCCGCGGGATGCGCGTCGTGCGCGAGCAGCAGGAACTCGAGGAGGCGCTTGCGGCGGCGCGGCGGGAGGCCAAGGCGGCATTCGGCGACGACCGCGTCTTCTGCGAGCGGTTCCTCGAGCGCCCGCGGCACGTCGAGGTACAGCTTCTCGCGGGCGCCGACGGCTCCGTCACCCACCTGTTCGAGCGCGACTGCTCGGTGCAGCGGCGCCACCAGAAGGTCCTCGAGGAGTCCCCCTCGCCGGCGCTCGACGACGAACTGCGCGCGGCCGTTGTCGAGGCTGCGTGCTCGTTCGCCCGCGCCATCGGCTACCGCAACGCCGGCACGGCCGAGTTCATGCTCGACGGGCGCGACTTCTACTTCCTGGAGCTGAACGGCCGCATCCAGGTCGAGCACCCGGTCACCGAGCTCCTCACGGGCGTCGATCTCGTGGAGCAGCAGCTGCGGGTCGCAGGGGGGGCGTCCGTCGCGGACTTCGCGCCTTCCAGAAGCGGCCACGCGGTGGAGGTGCGCCTCTATGCCGAGGACCCGCGTACCTTCCTGCCGCAGGCCGGTCGGGTCGATCGCCTGCGCCTGCCCGGCTCGATCCGCGTGGATGCCGGCGTGGAGGCGGGCGACGAGATCGGCGTCGCCTACGACCCGATGATCGCCAAGCTGATCGCTCACGGCCGCACCCGCCCGGAGGCGCTCGACCTGCTCGCAGCCGCGCTTCGCGAGACGGAGGTCGCCGGAGTCGTCACGAACCTCCCGTTCCTGCGCTGGCTCGTGGCGCATCCGTCGCTGCGGGAGGGCGCCACGTCGACCGCCTTCCTCGTCGAGCATCCACCGCTCTCGGAGATTCCCGTTTGCCGCGCTCCGGCACAGTGGCGCCGACCGTGGCGCCTCAACCACCCGGCGCCTCCTCCCCACTCGCCGCCGGCTCTCGACACCAGGCCCGGCGCCCCCGGCGCCGCAGGCGGGTCGAGCAAGCTCGCCGCTCCGATGCCGGGCACGGTGATTCGCGTCCTCGTCGAGCCGGGCGACGCGGTGCAGCCGCGCCAGCTGCTGCTCGTCCTCGAGGCGATGAAGATGGAGACGCCGATCGTCGCGCCTTACGCGGCGTTGGTCGGCGCGGTCAACGTCAGCGAGGGTCAGCGGGTCGCCGGCGGCGAGCTCCTGGTCGAGCTCGCTCCCAGCTGATGGAGCGTTACCCGGCCGCCAGCAGCGACTCCGCCGCTCGCAGCATCGTGGGGCTGTCGAGCCCCCACGCCACCGTCTGCGCGACCGCCCAGCCGCGGGCGCGCTCGAGGTCGAGGCCGAGCCTCTCGACGTAGGAAGCGAGCCGGCGCGGAGGCAGGCGCTCGTCGAGGCTCTCGAGGCGGTCGCGCACGAGCGGTGCGGCCGCGAACTCCCGCTCCCCGACGAAGCGGCTTCGGGTCGATCGCGAGCCACGGCTCCCGCGTGGCACGGAGGATGTTGCCGCGGTGGAGATCCTGGTGCAGGAGCACCTGCTCGCCCTGAGAGGGACCGAGAGCGCGGAGGAGCTCGATCGCGCGCCCGACGAGCGGCGACCCGTCGAAGCGCGAGAGGCTCTCGATCCACATCCGCGCCTCATCGGCCAGCGTGTGGAAGGCGTGCGTCGGCGGTGGCGCTACCAGGAGCCGCTCCAGAAGGTCCGCCGCGGTCTCGGTCGCCTTGTCCTCGTCGAGATCCCAGAGGGTCGTCCCCGGCTCGCAGCGCTCGAGCAGGAGCACCGTGCCCGTCTCGTCGCGGTCGAGGAGCCTCGTCGCCCCTCGTCCATCCCAGTGAGCGAGAGCATCAGCCTCGTGCTCAATCTCCCATTCGCCCGGCGGATTGAGCTTCAGCACGACCGGCGTCCCGTCGCCCCGGCACGCGGGGAGGACGTACCCGACCTGAGAGGCGAACGGCCTGCCGAGCTGCAGTCCCCAGCGCAGCGCTGCGTCGGTGGCCATTCCCGCAGCAACCGGCAGCCACTCGGGCCGGTAGTGCGCGGCCGGGTCGAGGGGGCCCGTCCGGAAAGTAATTCAGGGCACCTGGCAGCCGCCACGCGGCGCGGAGCCGCGTCCTCGGTCGCGCCGATATGCCTGCTGCATATCGACGCTCCCTGCGTCCTTGCCTCGCCCCACCTGCCGCGTGTCATCCACGCTGGCCACTTCCCGGACAGGTCCCTAGAACAGCTTCTGGAGCTTCATGGCCGCGCCCATGTCGCCCTTGACCTTGAGCTTTCCCGTCATGTAGGCCGTGGTCGGATTCTGCTCTCCGCGCACGATCTTCATGAAGTTCTCCTCGGTCGTCCGGATCGTGCAATCGCCGCCCTCGCCTCCCTCGGTCACATCTACGGCTCCGTCGGCGACCTTGACGGCCCAGATCCCGGCACCGTCGATGTCGAAGACGTAGGAGTTGTTCATCCCCGCCGTCCTCCCGGAGTCGACGCGAGCCGACAGGCCTTCGAAGAACTCCCTCACGGTCTCTGCCACGCCGCTCCTTCCTCCTCGGTTGGGGCGAGCGTACCTCAGCGTGCCGCGAGCTCGGGCGCGAGGCGCCGTCGCTCGCGGCTCGCCGGCAGGAGGGCGCCGAGCGCGATCGCGGCGAGCGGTGCCGCCGCGCAGACGTAGAGGGCGGCACGGAGGTCGATCGTGTCCGCAAGCGCCCCGAGGCCGACGGCTGCGATACCGCCGAGGCCGATCGAGAGGCCGATCGAGAGGCCGGACGCCATCCCGATGTGGCGCGGGAGATACTCCTGACTCATCACCATCGTGACGCCGAAGGTGCCGATCACGCAGACCCCGACGAGCGCGAGTGCGAGCGCCCCCGGCAAACCGCCGACGAGCACGAAGACGAGGATCAGCGGGGGTGTCGCGAGGAGGCTCAGCATCAGCACGAGGCGGCGGCCGAAGCGGTCTGCCGCGGGCCCGGCCGCGAGCGTGCCGATGCCTCCGGCGAGCAGCATCGCCGAGAGCAGGTGGTTCCCGTACGCCTTGGAGTGCCCGAGCGAGACCTCCCAGAGCGGGACGAAGGTGACGAGGCCGAACCAGGCGACGCTCCGAAACGCGATCACCGCGAGGAGGAGCGCGAGCGCGGTCGGCCGGTTCTCACCGCGCGGCCGCTCAGCTGCGTCCGCACGTTCCTGCGCCGGGGCGAAGGTGCCGAGGAACGGGAGGAGCGTCAGGAGTCCGCCGGCGATCACAAGACACGGGATCATCAGCAGCAGGGCGCCGTTCAGCCCGAACAGGAGGACGAGCGGAGTTGCGATGATCGCCCCCAGCGCGTAGCCGAGGTTGCCGCCGATCGAGAAGAGCGACATGCCGCTCGCCCGCCGCCGGCCGCTCGCATAGGCGGCAAACTTCGAGCCCTCGGGATGGTAGGCGGCGACGCCGAGGCCCGAGAGGACGACGCAGATGAGCACGAGGAAATAGCTCGGCGCGGCACCCACGAGGGCGATCCCGATCCCGGCGACACCGACGCCGCTCGGCAGCAGCCAGGTCGTACCGCGACGATCCGACCAGAGGCCGAAGAGCGGCTGGACGATCGAGGACGAGACGGCGGAGGCGAGAACGATCAGTCCGGCAAGCGTGTACGAGAGCGAGAACTCGTCCACGAGAAAGGGCAGCAGCGCGGGCAGCGCGCCCCCTGCGAAGTCGACGGCGAGGTGGCCGCTGGAGAGGGCGGCCATCGCACGCTTGTCGAGCCCGGCCCTCACCTGTTCAGGGTAACGAGCGGCGGCGGCCCGCTCTTCCGCCCGCAGCCTGTGGACAAAAAGTCGCCACTTCTTCTCCTGCCTCTGGGGCCCCTCTGAGGTCCCTCTGGGGTTCCTCTGGGGTTCCTCCGGGGCGGCTCAGAGGCCGAGGGCCAGAACCTCGTCGGCCTGGTCGATCACGTAAGGATCGTGCGTTGCGCACACCACGCCCGTCCCCCACTCCGCTGCGAGGCGCGACAGGAGCGCGGTAAGTGCCAAGGCGTTCGCACCATCGAGACGCGCCGTCGGCTCGTCTGCCAGCAGGAGCGCCGGCCGCGTCGCCACGGCGCGCGCGACGGCCACGCGCTGCCGCTCCCCCGCCGAGAGCCGCACCACCCGCTGGCCGGCGAGCTCCTCGAGGCCTACCGCCGCGAGCGCGGCGTCCGCAGCGTCGCCTCCCGAGACCCCGCGAAGCTCGAGCGCGAGCTCGACGTTCTCGCGAGCGCTGAGAAACGGGACGAGCTCCGGACTCTGGGCGACGAAGCCGACGTGCCGGCGCCGGACGGCGGCACGTCCGGCGCGGTCGAGACGCGCGAGGCTCGTGCCTGCTACGGCAACCTCGCCGCCGCGCGGGTGATCGAGGCCGGCCAGGAGACGGAGGATGGTCGTCTTGCCCGAGCCCGAAGGTCCGGTGACCGCCACCAACCTGCCGCGCGGGAACGCCCGCGTCAGCCCGGAGACGACGTTCCGCGCGCGGAGGCCGGAGCCGAACGTCTGGCTGACGTCTCGGAGCTCGGCGGCGACCCCTTCGACCGGCGCCGTCATCGCCCCGGCCCCGTGCGCGGCCTCCTCGAACGCCCTGGCAGAGCTCTCCGTGGCGGTGACGAGGATGCGTCCCTCGTCGAGCCTGACCGTTGCCCGCTCGCCGATGCCCGCACGGTGCAGGAGCTCCTCCGGCAGGTGCACCCACCCGCCCTTCTGCACGACCACGGAGGCTGCCCCGCCACCGGTTCCCTCCTCGGCGCTGACCCGCCCGTCGCGGACGTGGACGACCCGGTCGGCGATTCGCGCCGAGCCCGCGTCGTGGCTGACGAGGAGCGTCGTAGTGCCCGACTCCGCCGCCAGCTCACGCAACAGCCGGTAGACGCCGCCCGCGCTCGCGGGATCAAGCTCGCCCGTCGGCTCGTCTGCTAGCAGGAGCTTCGGGTTTCCGGCCAGCGCAGCGCAGACCGCAAGACGCTGCTGCTCCCCGCCGGAGAGCTCGCCCGGGCGGGCCGAGCGCCGGTCCAGGAGGCCGACGCGCTCGAGCAACTCGTCGGCTCGAGCATCGCGTCGCGGTCGTGAAGCCCCCTGCAGCCCAAGCGCGACCGAGACGAGGTCGCGCGCACGCAGCTCAGGCGCGAGCGCGCGCGTGTAGTGCTGATCGGCATAACCGAGCGTCGAGGCGCGGTAGGCGGAGAGCCTGCGCGCGGGCAGGCGGCCGAGGTCGGCGCCGAAGACGCGGGCGGTGCCGGCCGAGGGCCGCTCGAGCCCGGCCACGATCCGCAGCAGCGTCGTCTTCCCGGATCCGCTCGGACCGAGCACGACGACGAGCTCCCCGCGCTCGACGCGGAGCGTCAGCCCCTGCAGCGCAGCCGTGTCCCCCTCGGGCGTCGAGTAGACCCGAAAGAGGTCGCGCAGCTCGACCGCCGCGCTCAGAGCGCAACCTCGTTGGGTTGACGCGCCACCGGGCGCCAGCCCCGGCGATTGCTGCCGTGATCCCAGACCCGCGCGGTGCTCACGCCGGCCGCTGCTCGCGAAACGGAAGCCAGGTTGCAGCGCCGACGACCGCTGCCGTCGCCAGCACGAAGGCGAGAGCGCCGAGTCCGACGGTGCTCCAGTCCGCATAGAGCGCAAGCGGCGGCTGCGGCAGCCTCGCGTTGGCCGTCAGCGCGACGAGATCGACCACGAGGACGCTGAGTGCCACGCTGAGCGCAATCCCTCCTGCTGCGCCGACGACGGTGATGAGTAGCGCTCGAAGCCTCAGATGCCGCCGCAGCGTCGCGGGGGAGGCGCCCTGGGTCTCGAGATCGAGCAGCTCCCCGCGCTCGTCGCGCACGTCGCTGATCACCGCGAGCAGCAGCCCGAAAACCGCGAGCGCGAGTGCGACAAAAGCCGCCGCCGCGAGCGTCAGAAGGGAGCCGCGCGCGAGCGGCTCACGGCGCAGCGAGCGCTCCACCGCTGCCTGCGAGCTCCGGGCGAGAGCGTCGAAGGGCGGGCGCGCAAGAGCAGCGCCGAGTAGCGGCCGAACGCGGCGAGGTGCCTGGAGCCAGATCTCCTGCACCGGGCCGGAGCCGGGCGTATCGGCATTGAGCGCAGTCGAGAGCCAGGCCTGATCTGCAAGAACCACGTCGCCTTCGACGCTCGGCACCCGCCGGACCGTCGCGACGACGCGCGTCAGGAGCTGCTGGCCGGAGAGGTCGATGGGGAGCAGGCCGCCGGCGCCCGCGGCGGCCGCGAGCGCCGGAGTCACGGCCACCGGTACCGGGTGACCATCAGTCTCCTGACGGGGCCGGAAGCGGGAGAAGACCTCGTTCGAGACGACGTACCGGAGTGCCGCGCCGTCCGCCCCGACGCGAGGATGGATTCCGTTGATCCCGATCCAGCCGTGGTAGTGGGTCGCCGGCGGGTCGCCGCTCCCGTCGACGGACGCGCGCAGCGGCCCGAGCCGAAGCTCTCCGGTCGACACCTGCTCCACCGCATCGGCGTTGCCGTGGCCGGCAACGCCGAGTCGAAGCCCCACGAGCACCCCACCGCGCGCATCCGGCGGGAGTCGCGCCCGGAGCACCCGCGACACATTCGGGGCCGCGTCTCCAAGACGGAGCTCCGCAAAGCCGCCGTCCTCGGTCGCCACCTCGGCGAAGACGCGCACCGCGTCCCCGCGGGTACGGGCCCGAACGGCAACCGAGCGCGCCCCGCGTGGCAGCGCTAGCCCCCGGAGCACCGGCGGGTGTGCCGCCGCGATCAGGCGGGCGAGCTCGCTCGGGGAGCGCGAGGAGAAGTCTCGTCTCCAGCCGCGCAGCGTCGGAAGCGCCGCGGCGGGCACACCGAGGAGAGTGGCGGAGGCAGCGGTCGCAGCCTGGACGTCTGCCGGGACGCGGATGACCGGAAACGCCCGCACCCGCGGCGCGAGCCGGTCGAAGCGCTCGATCGAGGCCGCCTCCAGGGGATATACGAGCTTCGAGAAGTCCTCCGAGACCACGAAGTCGGCAGGCACGGAGTAGGCGGCCTCGTCCGCCTCGTTGCGGGACAGGGTGGAGTGATAGGTCGCGGCGAAGAGGGCGAGCCCGACGCTGACGACAAGAAACGCGACCGCGAGCGCGCTTCGCCCCGGGTGCCGCGCGAGCGAGAGCACGGCGAGCCGGACGGGGACGCCTCGACCGCGCACGAGCCTCGCGGCGCCGCGCAGGAGCGGCGCCAGACCGCGGGCGCAAACGACGGCGGCGACGTAGGCCGCGAGACCCGGGACGAGAGCGAGCAGGATGCCGGTTCCCCTTCCCGCCGCGAGCTCATCCGGGCCAGCTCCGCCGCGGACGAAGCCGACCACCACCGCAACGAGCGCCCCGACCGCTCCGATCTCGAGCGGCCCGATCGCAAGCCCGCCCACCCGTGCGGGCCTGACCGCGACCGCGAGCAGCGTCAGGACCGTGGTCGCGACGAGGACCGCCCCGGCGAGGGCGAGGCCGCTGCTCGAAAGCACAGAGTGGCGGAGGATGGCTCCCGCGGGGCTGCCCGCCGCGTCCGCGACGGCCGCGGCGGCGCCCACTCCGAGCAGCCAGCCGGCCACGGTGCCGACGAGCGCGATCGAGCCGGCCTCCGCCACCGTCTGGAGCGCGAGCTGCGCCCGCCGGGCGCCGAGCCAGGTGAGCCGTCGGCGCGCCGCCTCGAGGTCATCCCTCAGGCTCGACCCGGTCAGCAGGGCGAACGCGAGCAGCAAAGCCGCAGCCTGGCCGCCGATCAGGAGCAGCCTGCGGGCTCCCGCCTCGCTCTCACGCGCGGAGCCCTGCAGCTCCTCGACCGGAGCGGTCAGGTCGTAGAGCGGCGAGGCCGCCTGCAGATCGGCGCGCGCGTGGGCCACCGCCGCTGCGAAGGCGTCGAGCCGCCACGGGGGCAGCGTCCCGGCCCGGATCGGCGCCACCCACGCGTAGCTCCGGTAGATCGAGTCGAGAGCGGGGAGCCGCGCAAGCTCCCGCGCCCCCTCGGCAAGGAGGAGCGGCGGCGCCGGCGGCGCGTGGTAGCCGATCGCCTGGGCGCGCTGCCTGCCGTAGGAGCCCGGCAGGATGAAGCTGCCGAACGGGACCTCGGAGCGCAGCGCACCGCGACCCACCACCACCACGCGCAGCCCCGGTACCCGTGGTATCGGGCCGCTCCCGCCGAGCTCGACGACCTCACAGCGCGCAGGGGTGCACGCGCTCGGGAGGCGGCCTGTGGTCAGCTTCACCCACCGGCCGACCCGTTCGACACCCCCGAGGTCGAGGAGGCGCTGCTCGAAACGAGTCTCCCGATAGAGGATGACGGCAAACGGGCTCGATCCTCCCGCACCCTCGGCGGCTCGCCGCGCGCGCCGGTCGAGCGCGCTCCAGTGCTCTGAGGCCTGTCCGGGGATCCCGAGCCAGGTCACTCGCAGGGCCCGGTTCGCCGCCGGCAGCGACCGGACGGCGCGGGCTGCGGCTCGATCGCGGGCGACGAGGCCGCCGCCGAGAACGGCCGCCAGCGCCGCCGCACCGGCGGCCACGCCGAGCGCAACGAGGAGGGAGCCGCCGCTGCGCCGGGCGAGGCGGCTGCGAACGAGGCGCAGGACAAAGGCGAGTCGGCGGAGCCGTGTCACCAGTGAAGGTAGTATGGCAGTGTCGAGGCACCTGTCAAACCGCTTGACAGGTTACGGCCACTGCTCTCACCATTGTGCCACCCATGACTCCCCGGTACGACCTCCCCCGTGCGGCACCACAGCCTCTCCGGCTCGTCCAGGAGTTCATCAACACCCTCGCCTCCGAGCACGACCGCGAGCTCCTCGCGACTCCGGAGGCACTGCACGAATGGCTCGCGGAGCGAGGAGTGGAGACACCCGCGAGGATCTCACGCGACGACCTCGAGCGCACGCACGAGCTGCGCGAGGCCGTCCGAGGGCTCCTGCAGCAGAACCGCGGGAGGTCGGGCGAAGACCCGTCACTACCGGCTGAGCGGCTGGCGGCGGGAGCACCGCTGCGCGTGACGTTCGCCGGCCCGCGGCCCCAACTCGTCCCGGCCCGCGGGGGAATCTCGGCGGCTCATGCCCGAATCCTCGCGATCATCCTCGAAGCGAGCCTCTCGGGGACGTGGCAGAGGCTCAAGGCCTGCCGCCAGTGCCGCTGGGTCTTCTACGACGCCTCGAAGAACCGGTCCGCCACCTGGTGCTCGATGGCGATCTGCGGCAATCGCCGCAAGACGCGCGAGTACCGGCGGCGCCGGCGCACGCACGAGGGCTAAGGGGCTGTCCGGAAAGTCGCCACGGTGGATGACACGCGACACGTGGTGCGAGGCAAGGACGCAGGGAGCGTCGATACGCGGGCGTATCGGTGCGACCGAGGACGCGGCCTCGTGCCGCGTGGCACTGTCAGACGCCCTGAGTTACTTCCCGGACAGGCCCTGAGGCTACGCCGCCCTGGGCTCGGGCGCCGCCGGGAGGTAGCGCTCGATCAGCGCGTGAGAGAGCCTCCACTGGAGCCGGGAGATCGCGACCCGGTTGCGTTCGAGCTCGCGGGCGCCTGCTCCGCACGCGCGCAGAGACTGTCGCCGCGCGACGAGCGTGGAGATCTCTGTCAGGAGGCT
>JBBQDZ010000048.1:0-13647 GCA_038320185.1 Gaiellales bacterium | reverse complement strand
CCGCCTGGGCCGCCAGGGGCGTTGCGGCGAGCACCTCGAAGGCCACCTCCGGTGGGAGGCCCAGGCCACGTGCGAGTGCGAGCGCCTCGCCGAGGACGCCGAGGGTTCCGAAGAGGACGGCGTTGGCCACGAGCTTCGCCGAGGTACCCGCGCCGAGTGGACCGACGTGCAGCGGGGTTCCCAGCGCGGAGAGAAGCGGCGTCGAGCGCTCGACGAGCGGCGCCGGGCCGCCGACGAAGATGCGCAAAGAGCCGGACTCGGCCTCGGGAAGGCTGCCGAGAACAGGCGCGTCTAAGAGCGCGGTTCCTGGCGGGAGCGCCCTGCGCAGGCGCTCGAGCGCCTGGAGGCCGACCGTCGACATCTGGATTAGCGCCGCCGAGTCGCCTGCGCCCGCAGCGATCCCGGCCGGTCCTTCGGAGACGGCGGCGAGCGCGGCTGGATCCGCCACCATCGTGACGATCGCCTCGGCGCGGGAGGCCGCGTCGGCCGGCGTCTCCGCGAGGCTCGCACCTGCCCCGACAAGCTGGCGCGCCTTCATCGGCGTCCGATTCCACACGACCACGTCGTGTCCGGCATCCAGAAGGCGGCGCGCCATCCGCTCACCCATCGCACCGACGCCGACGAAGGCAATGCGCGTCACCGCCACATCATCGCGAAGATATCTCCGTGGTTCCTCGTAGCGGCGAGACCGTCGGGGTGCGGAGCGATGCCTGATCCCGCACCGAAGCTCGACGCGTCGGCGGACGTGGTGGAGCAGGCGACCGAGCCCCCGCTGGCGCGTGCGGATCGACTGCACGACGTGCTCGAGAAGCTCGAGGACGGCATCCTGACGGTGACGGCGGCGCTCGAGATCCAGGACGCGAATGCGGCGATGCGCCGACTGGCGCATCCGACGACCCTGTCGTGCGGCCAGCCTCTGCCTGAGCCTTGGGAGGGCTTCTCGCTGCGGGCGTTCACCGAGGAATTGATCGACCGCGGGGTCGCTGCACCGGGCCGCGTGACGACTCCCGCTGGTGAGGTCTACTCGATTGAGGGCAGCCGCCTCGGCACGGGTGCGCTGATCGTCCTGCAGGAGGTCACTGCCAGCGAGCGGCGCGATCGCGCGGAGCGGGAGTTCGTCGCGAATGCCGCGCACGAGCTCCGGACCCCGATCGCTTCGATCACGGCCTCCATCGACGTGCTCCAGTCGGGGGCGAAGGAGGTTCCCGCGGAGCGCGATCGTTTTCTAGAGCACATCCAGCGCGAGGCGCAGCGTCTCGCCAGTCTCGCCAGATCGCTGCTCGTGCTCGCGCGGGTGCAGACGGGACTGGAGGAGCCGCGAACGGACCTCGTGGAGCTGGCGCCGATCGTCGAGGCGGCACGCGCGCGGCTGGCCGCCTCGACGAGCGTGGAGGTACGAGCGGCCTGCCCGGCCGACCTCGTCGTGCTGGCGAATCAGGACCTCGTCGAGCAGATCGTGATGAATCTCGCGGAGAATGCGGCGAAGAACACACCCGAGGGGTCGATCTGGATCGAAGCCACGGAGGTAGCCCCAGGGCAGGTGGTGGTCGAAGTGAGCGACACGGGACGCGGCATCGGCGAGCACGAGCTCGAGCGCGTGTTCGACCGCTTCTACCGCGGCGCCACGGTGCGCGAGGGCTTCGGCCTCGGCCTTGCGATCGCCCGGGAGGCTGCGGAGGCCCTGGGGGGGACGCTCGAGATCGCGTCGAAGGTCGGCGGCGGCACCGTCGCGCGACTGACGCTGCCCTCCGGTGGCCTGGTGCGCCGGTGATCGCCAAGGTGCTCGTCGTCGACGACGAGCCGGCGCTCCGCGAGGCCGTCGCCTACGCGCTGCGCGCGGAGGGGTTCGTCGTCGAGACACTCGACAGCGCCTCCGGCGCGCTGGAGGCGGCGCGAGCCGGGGAGTTCGATCTGATGATCCTCGACCTCATCCTGCCCGACCTCTCGGGCGTGGAGGTCTGCCGCCGCGTGCGGGAGACAAGCGACCTGCCGGTTCTGATGCTGACCGCCAAGGACTCGGAGGTCGATCGCGTCGTTGGTCTCGAGGCCGGCGCCGACGACTACGTGACGAAGCCTTTTTCGATGCCGGAGCTCGTCAGCCGCGTGCGCGCGATCCTGCGGCGGCGCGAGCTCGACCGCGCCACGGGCTTCGCCGTCCGCCGCATCGGCGGCCTCGAGCTCGACCTCGGGCGCCATCAGGTCCGCGTCGCAGGCAAGCCGATCTCGCTCACGCGCTCGGAGTTCCGGCTGCTCGCGCTCCTCGCGGGAGAGCCCGAGCGGGTCTTCACGCGCCGGGAGATCATGCAGCATCTCTGGGAGAGCTCCTTCATCGGCGACGAGCGGGCCTGCGACATCCATGTCTCGAACCTGCGTCGCAAGATCGAGGCCGATCCATCGAAGCCCACGCGCGTCGTGACCGTGCGCGGCGTGGGGTACTCGCTCGCGCGAGTGTGAGCGAACTCACATAGACGCTGGAGGCGCCCCTTAGAAGCCGCGCAGTACCGTCGCGGCATGTTGCAGCAGGGCGCGCCTCTGAACGAGCTCCGGATCTCGACCTCGCGCTTCTGCGAGGTCTTCGTCGTCTCGGTCTCCGGCGAGCTCGATCTCTACAACGCGGACTCCCTCAGGGAGGAACTCGGGCTCCTGACGGGGGTCGACAAGCCCCTGGCGATCGTCGACCTGCTCGGCGTCCCGCTACTCGACTCGACCGCGCTCGGAGTGCTGGTGGATGCGGCAAAACGGGTTCGAGGGGCGGGAGGGCGCTTCGCCCTCGTCTCCGAGGACCCCCGAACGCTCCGGGTGCTCGAGGTCACCGGACTCGACCGGATCTTCCGTGTCGAGCGGGCGCTGGGAGCCGCGGTGAAGGGGATGCTCGATGGCAACCTCTGAGGGGATCATCCGGCTCCCGGCGGGCGAGGTGCGGGAGGCGTTTACGCGTCTCGCTGCGCGAGCGCGGGTGCTGGAGGATCGCTGTGCTGCCCTCGAGGAGCGGAACGCCCAGCTTCAGACCGCCCTCTCTTCTCGGATCGTCATCGAGCAGGCCAAGGGCATCCTCGCAGAGCGCCTCGAGCTCGAGCTCGACGTCGCATTCGACCTTCTGAGGCGCGCCGCCCGGCACCACAATCGAAACCTCCACGAGCTCTCGGGGGAGGTCGTCGCCTCCCGGACGACACCGCCGCAGATCGAGGCGGCGCTCGGCGCCTTCCGTGCCGACCGGGGGCTGTCCCCGTGACGGTGAGCGCAGAGCCCGGAGTCGAGCCGGCACCCGGACTGCTCTTCTTCCACACCTCGTCGTCGGGGCGGTGCCGGCGTGTCGAGGGCTTCCTCGCGCAGGTGCTCCAGAGGCGCCGGAACCACTCCACTTTCAAGCTCTACCGCGTGGAGGCGAAGGAGCGGCCGGATCTCCTGACCCGCTTCCGGATCGCCGACGTGCCGAGCTTCGTCGTGATCGAGGGAAAGCAGGTCACAGGTCGTCTCGAGCAGCCGCGCGGCTGCCAGGACATCGAGCAGTTCCTCGCTCCCTGGCTCCGGTGACGGAAACGGGAAATCGGGTTTCCGCCGTTGATCCCCTCCTCTTGACCCTGCGCGGTCGTTTGGCTTCGCTGACAGGCACTTAGACCAGGAGCTCTCGCAGAAGATCTCCCAGGCGCTGCAGGAAGCGGTCTCTCGAGAAGCTCTCGGCTCGGGCGCGCAGCGAGCGGGTGTCCCATTCCCGCTCGGCCAGCGCACGCACGCCTGCCCGAAGCGTCTCGGGTCGAGAATCGTCGACCAGCAGGCCGTCCAGCTCGTGGCGGACGATGTCGCGGGCGCCCCCGGCGCCGAGCGCCAGCACGGGGGCACCGGACGCGAGCGCCTCGACCATCGAGATCCCGAAGTCCTCCTCGCCGACGTGGAGAAATCCCGTGCTCCGCGCGTAGAGCGCGGCCAGCTCGGACCGGGGGAGCCACGGGACGATCTCCACGTTCGCAGGCGCCCGCTCGCGCAGCTCCTGCTCGAGCGGGCCGACGCCGACCATCGTCAGCCGGTAAGGCAGCCTGCGAAAGGCCTCCGCGACCTCGAGCGGACGCTTGTACGGCACGAGCCGGTGCACCCAGAGGAACCTGTCGGGCTCACGCTCGCCCGCCGGATCGAGGTCGTCGACGTCCACGGGGGGATGGATGATCTCCGCCTCCCGGCCGTAGAAGCGGCGGATCCGGTCGCGGACGGCCGTCGAGATCGCCACGTAGGCATCCGGGAGCGACGACGCCTCGAGGTCCTTCTGGCGGAGGCGTCCCCTGAACGCCCGGAGGGCGAGCCCGCCGGCGGCGCCCGTGCGGCGGGAGTCCGTCCCGGGCAACCACGCGTAGCGGATGGGCGTGTAGCAGTAGCAGACGTGAAGCGCGTCCTCCGGCGGCCGAACGTCCACGGCGAACGCGTGCGACGAGGAGACGACAAGCTCGTAGCTCGCGAGATCGAGGCCCTCGAAGTAACTGCGCATGAGCGGGAGCAGGTAGCGCCAGCGTCCAGGGTCGTGGCCGCGCTGCCGCAGACCGGGGAGACGTGCGAGCTGCGACTCGTGGACGATCGCACGTGCCAGCTCGGGTGGCAGGAGCTCCCGCGCCGCCTGGAAGGTGAAGATGTCCGGCCGGTTGTCTTGCGCGAAGAGGCCGCTTCGCATCGCCTCGACGACGCGCTCGGAGCCGTGGTAGCCCTGGAACCAGTCGTGGACGATCGCGGTCCGCGCACGCAGGCGCGGCGCCTCGCCGGTGGCCTCCGCGGGGCTCAGGCTCCGGGCGGCTGGCGGCGGATCCGCGCGCCAGCGATGCCGGCAACGCCGATCCCGAGCAGGAGGGCGGCGAGCACGTCGAGCCGCGCGTGGCCGCCGTCGACGACGCCGCCCGCGGAGGAGAAGACGGCCTTCGTGGCCGTGCCGACCTCGCGGTGGCGCGTCGCCTTCGGTCTCGACGTCGGCGTCGCCTTCGGTCTCGACTTCGACTTCGACTTGGACTTGGACTTCGATTTGGACTTCGACTTCGACTTCGACTGCTTCACCACTCGCTCGTCCGGCGGGAGCTGGAGCTTCGGCAGCGCCCGGGTGGGGGCGCCGTAGCTCGAAGAGGTCGCGATCTTCTCGAGGACGGGCGCGTCGGAGCCGCCCTGCGTCGCGACCTCGTGCTGGACCGGAGCCGGCAGCGGACGGGTGACCGGCTGGCTCGACCCCGGAATGACAGGCCCTTCGGCCGACGGCACGCTCTCTCGGTACTGTGAGACGGCTGCCTTCTGGGCGGCCTTCGGGGGGGAGTCCTTCGCCGCGGCGCTTCCGCCCCAGGCCAGGAAGGCGAGTGACACGAGCACGGCGACGCGCCCCGTCTTGAGCACCCGGCCTTTGTCCTCAGTCACCTCGTCGACTCCCATCATCGCGCGTCGGGAGATCATGATAGTGACGACGCTCGCCGCCGCCGGAACCTTCTGGCTCGCGTACGACGGAGGGACCTACGATCTGGCGAGCCGCACGACCGCCGCCATCGTCGTGCTGTGGGCTTTGGTCGTCGGGGTCGGGGCTGGATTCCTTCCGCGGACGCGTGTGCCGGTAGCCACGCTCCTCACGGGCGCCTTCCTCGCTGCCTTCGGCGGCTTCACGCTCGCCTCGGCGGCCTGGGCGTCCTCGGCGGAGGGGGCGTATTCAGAGTTCGCGCGTGTCGTTCTCTACCTGGCGGTCTTCGTCCTTGCCGGGATCGGGGGATCGCGGGTGACCGCCGCCGGCTGGAGCGACGGCCTCGGGCTCGGCGTCGCCGCGATCGGCATCCTCGCGGTGGCGAGCCGGCTCTTTCCGGGGCTCGTCTCGGCCGCCGACCTCGAGACGCTCCTGCCCGAGACGCACGTCCGGCTGAGCTATCCGCTCGACTACTGGAACGGCCTGGCGATCTTCATCGCGCTGGCCTTTCCGCTGCTGCTGCGCTCGGCGGTCGAATGGCCGCGCCCGCTCCGCGCTATCGCGCTCGCGCCACTCCCCGCTCTGGCGGGCGCGATCTACCTCACGTCCTCGCGCGGCGGGGCCGCGGTGGCGCTCCTCGGGACCGTGGTCTTCGTCGTCACGGCTGGGCGGTGGGCCGTCGCGGGGGCGGCGGCGCTCGCGACGGCCGGTTCCGCCGTCGCGGTTGCCGCCCTCCACCACTGGCCAGCCGTTGTCAACCCCAGCGGACGCGAGCTGATGGCCGCCGGCGAGGGCCATCGCGCGGCGCTCGCGCTCCTGGTCGTCTGCGCCGCCACCTCCGGGGCCTACGCGCTGGCGGACTGGCTCCTCGTCGGTCGCACCGCGCCGAGCCGGACGACCGCCGTTGCGCTCGCCGCCGCCTGCGGCGTGGCCGCGATCGCAGTCGTCTCGTTCTCGCACCCCGGCCGTCGGTTCGAGACTTTCAAGGCGCCGCCGCCGCGGCCGTCAGCGAGCACCACGGGGTTCGTCGAGAGCCACCTGCTGAGCTCGAACGGCAGCGGCCGCTGGCAGTTCTGGAGCGCTGCCGTCAGGGAGTTCGACGCGAGGCCGTTAGACGGCCGCGGCGCTGGCTCCTACGAGGCCTGGTGGGCCCAGCACGGAACGCTCCAGGACTTCGTCCGCGACGCGCACTCGCTGTACGTCGAGCAGCTCGGCGAGCTGGGCATCGTCGGGTTCGCGCTGCTCGTCCTGGCTCTAGCGTCGGGCGCGGCTGTCGGGGCCTATCGCCTCGCAGCGCTCCCGGCAGCCCGGAGGCCGACGGTCGCGGCGCTCCTGGCCTGCTTCCTCGCTTACTGCCTCGGAGCCGGGATCGACTGGATGTGGGAGCTGACCGCCGTGTCCGTTGTCGGCATGGCCTGCCTCGGCCTCCTCACCGGCGCCGCCACCGCCGGCGAGAGCGGGCGCACGGGGTCAGACCCCGTGAGGAACTCCCGGCGACCGGCGGCGCCCAGACGGGGGCGCACGGGGTCAGACCCCGTGAGGAACCTCACGCGACCGCCGGCACCCGGATCGGGGTCAGACCCCGTGAGGACCACGACCCCCCTCGAGGCGGGGTCAGACCCCGTGAGGACGCGCCGCCCGGAGCGGCCGCGCCCGGGGCGGCTGCGCCCGGGGCGCCGGACCCGCATTGCCGCCAGAGCCGCCTTCGCGCTCGTCGCGCTCGCTCTCGTCGTCGCCGAGGCGATGCCGCTGCTCTCCTCGACGAAGGTCGACGAGAGCCAGGCGGCGGCTCGACGCGGCGACTCGGCGGCGGCGCGCAGCGACGCGCTTGCAGCCCACAATCTGGAGCCGTGGGCGGCGACCCCCTACCTCCAGCTCGCGCTCGTCCAGGAGCAGGCCGGCAGCCTCCGGGCCGCCCGCGACTCGATTCTCGAGGCGATCTCCCGCGACCGGCTCGACTGGCGCCTCTGGCTCGTGCGCGCCCGGGTCGAGACGAAGGCCGGCGAGATCCGCGCCGCCCGCCGCAGCCTCGCCCGCGCCCGCGCGCTCAACCCCCGCTCGCCGCTCTTCGCGAAGAAGGGCGCCGGAGCGTGAAGCGGCTCCTCTTCGTAGCCGTCGTGGCCGCAACCGCTGCGGCCGTCGCCGCCCTGACGGTCGGCCCGCGCACCTCCGGCGCGAGCATCCCGCTGCGCCCGCTCCAGACGGGCGTCGTCGACCCCGAGACCTTCCCCGGCGTCTACGCCGACACCGCCTTCGCGAGGACGAGCGCCGCCGGAGCCACCGTCGCCCGGCTGACGCTCGACTGGCGGGGCGTTGCTCCGGCGGGGACGGCACCGAACCCCCCCAAGGACTTCCAGCCGACGAAACCCTCCGACCCCGCCTACAACTGGTCGGGCTTCGACCAGCAGGTACAGCTCGCCCTCGACCACGGCCTCGAGCCCCTTGTCACGGTCACCGCCGCTCCCAGGTGGGGAACGAAGGCCGACCCCACGGCGGGCGGGCTCCGTCGGCCAGACCCGAAGCAGTACGCCGCCTTCGCCCTCGCTGCGGCCCGGCGCTACAGCGGTGCCTTCGAGGAACTCCCGCGCGTGCGGTACTGGCAGGCCTGGAACGAGCCGAATCACGTCGGGCAGGCGCCGCTGAAGGCCGGTGCGGCCGAGTGGTACCGCGCGCTCGTCAACGCCTTCGCCGGCTCGATCCACCGTGCCCGCAGCGACAACTCGGTGATCGCGGGAGGCACCTCGCCGTTCACGACGACGACGGCGGTGGGGCCCCTGCTCTTCATGCGGCGGGTGCTGTGCATGCGCAGCGCCTCGCCCGCCGTCTCGAGCTGCGGGGCGAAGCTCCACTTCGACATCTGGTCGACGAACCCGTACACCTCGGGTGGCCCCACCCATCACGCGAACGGCAACGAAGACGTCTCGATCGGCGACCTCCCCGAGATGCGTGCCCTCCTGACCGCGGCGATCCGCACCGGGCATGTCGTCACCGCACAGCGCGTCCGCTTCTGGGTGACGGAGTTCAGCTGGGATACGAGCCCGCCCGACCCGCAGGCGGTGCCGATCAAGCTCCAGACCCGCTGGGCGGCCGAGGCGCTGTACCGGATGTGGAACGCGGGCGTGAGCCTCGTCGTGTGGTGGCGCCTTCGCGACGACCCCTTGCGGACGAGCTTCTACCAGTCGGGGCTCTTTTTCCGGGGCGTGAACGTCAAGCACGACCGGGCGAAGTCGACCTTCTTCGCCTTCCGCTTCCCCTTCGTCGCTTTTCCGCAAGGCGATCGCATCTTCGTCTGGACACGTACTCCCGGAGGCATCCCCGGCCGGGTTGCGGTCCAGCAGTCGAGCGCGAGCGGCTGGAAGGAGCTGGCCACCCTCGAGACGAACCGGTTCGGCATCGCGTCCGGCTACGTCAGGAGCACGCTCGGAGGCCCGCTGCGCGGCCGGCTCGCCGTCGGCGGCGACACGTCGATCCCGTTCTCGCTCCAGAGCCCGCCCGACCACTTCTACTACCCGTTCGGCTCCTGAGAATCCTCCTACCCGCCCACCAGTCGGGGGCCGGCGGCGTCGGCACGGTGATCCGCGGCCTCGTCCGGCACGTGCCGCAGACGCTCGCGCCAGGCGACGAGCTCGTCGTGCTCGATCCGGGCAGCGCCGGCGGGCAGCGCCTCGGCGCACGCGCCGCACGGCTCTGGCACGAGCAGGCGCTCGTCGTGCGAGCGGCGCGGAAGGTCGACCTCGTGCACCTGCCCGACCACCGGCCGTTGCTCGCGAGCCGCACGCCCTTCGTCCTCACCGTCCACGACGTGCTCTTCCTCGATCGGCCGGACTGGTTTCCGCGGGGTGTGGCGGTGTACAAGCGGGCGATGCTGAAGGCGGCGCTCGCGAAGAAACCTTCGCTCCTCATCTGCGACTCCGAGTCCACCCGTCGGCGCCTCCTCACCCACACGAGCTTCCCGGCCGGTCGCGTGCGCGTGATCCTCCCGGGAGTAGAGCCTCCGGCCGAGCCGGCCCTGCCCGTTCGGCGCGGCGACTACTTCCTGACCGTGTCCACGATCGAGCCCCGCAAGAACCACCTCGGCCTCCTCCGCGCCTACCGCGAGGCTCGCAAGCGCGGCCTGCGCCTGCGCTGGAAGGTCGCGGGCGAGCCGGGCTACTCCTCCCGGGCGACGGTGGCCTCGCTGCGAGCCCAGGACGGGGTAGACGTTCTGGGCACGGTCTCGCCGGCCGATCTCGACCGGCTCTACCGGGAGGCCGCTTTCGTCGCCATCCCGTCCCTCGGCGAGGGCTTCGGGTTCCCGCCGCTCGAGGCGATGTCCTACGGCGTGCCCGTCGTCTGCTCTCGGGGAAGCGCCCTCGACGAGAGCGCCGGGGAGGCTGCGCTCCGTGTCGAGGCGACCGACGAGGGCGCGTGGGCCGACGCGCTCCTGCGGCTCGACGTGGACGAGGAGGAGCGGCGCCGACTCCGCCAGGCCGGCCTCGAACGCGTACGCCGCTTCGACTGGGGGCAGGCCGCGGCCGCCTACGCCGCCGTCTACCGCGAGGCGCTGTGAACGGCCGCGCCGCAGGCTCCTTCGCCGGCGGGCTCGCGTCCCGCCTCGCACCGACGATCGTCCGCCTCGTCGTGCTCCTCCTCGTCGCACGGCAGCCGCACAGCGCCGACGACGTCGGCAAGGTCGTGCTCGCGTCGGCCGCCGCCTATCTCTGCGGAACCCTCGCGGAGATGGGGACGATGACCTCCCTCTCGCTGCCGCTCGAGTACTTCGGCGTCGCCAGGCCGCCGCTTCGCGGCACGAGACGGCTCCGCGTCGGCGTCGCGATCGGCGGCAGCGTCCTCCTTGGACTGCTTATCGCGGCCGGCATCGGCTCCCGAGCGTCGGTCTTCCTGATCGTGCTGCCGCTCCCGTTCCTGCTCGCGCTGTCCTACGGCTATGCGGGCGCCCTCAACGCCACGGGGGCTCTCGGGCTCGAAGGGTGGATCAGCACGGCCGAAGCCGGCCTAACGCTCGCGGGCACCGTCGTCCTCTTCCTCGCGGTCTCGCCCGCCGCAGCCGCCCTGCTCGCTCTCACGGTCGCGAAGGCGGGCGGCACGGTTGTGCGTGCATGGGTTCTGCGAGGGAGGGCGCACGACCCTGCGCCCGTGGAGCGCGTCGTCCGCCGCCAGGCGACTTTCCTGGCGAGCACCGCCGCGATCGTCATCCACGGGCAGCTCGACCTCGTCGTCCTCGGGTTTCTCTCGAGCTTCACGCTGATCGCGGTCTACGGAGCCCTCATCCGCACTGCGTACACGACCTTCCTCGTCGCCGAGGGTCTCACGCTCGCGATGTACTCGCTCGGCGGACTCGAAGCCGAGGCGCGCTGGCTCCGGCGCTGGCGAAGCGCAGGCCTCCTGATCGGCGTCGCGCTCGGGGTCGTCTTCCTCGTGTCGGCGCAACCGCTGCTGGAGTGGGTCCTCCACCGTCCGATCCACCACGTCGGCGTCCCGATCGCGCTCTTCGCGATCCTGATCCCGATCCGCTTCTTCGGCTATGTCCAGAGCGTCGACCTCGTCCGCGGCGGCCACCAGGCGGCCCGGATTCCGGTGCTTGCGGTGGCAATCGCCGTCCTCTTCACGGGCGCGATCATCGGCGGCAAGCTCGACTCGATCACCTGGCTGACCGCCTTCCGGCTCGCGAGCGAGACGGTCGCCACGCTCGGCTTCCTCCTCGTCGTCCAGCGCCTCGCGGGCAGCACGCTGCTGCGCCCGGCCACCCGTGTCGACTGATACCACCACCGCCGTCGTCGTCAGCTGGAACCGCTTCGAGGACACGCGGCGCTGCCTCGAGTCGCTGCAGCGGAGCGACCCGACTCCAGCAGTTGTCCTGGTTGACAACGGATCGATCGACGGCTCCGTCGAGCTGCTCGCGGAGCTCTTTCCGCACGCACGCGTGGTGCGCTCGGAGCGCAATCGGGGCTTTGCCGGCGGTGCGAACCTCGGCATAGCCGAGGCGCTGCGCGCGGGCGCCGGTCTCGTGTGGCTGCTGAACAACGACGCCGAGGCGGAGCCGGGGGCGCTGCGGGCGCTCCTCGTAGAGGCCGAGCGCGACTCGCGCGTCGGCATCGTCGGCGGCGTCAGCCGCGACCGCGGCGGCCGGGTCCACACCTGGGGCGGCGGCACGATCGGCTGGACTGGAGTCGCCCGGCTGGCGATCCGCCCGCAGACGATCGACTACGTCAGCGGCGCGTGCATGCTGATCCGGCGTCAGGTGGTCGAGGAGGTCGGATCGTTCGACGAGCGGTTCTTCTTCTACTACGAGGACGCCGATCTCTGCCGTCGCGCGACCGCGTCGGGGTGGCGTCTCGCCGTCGCACCCGAGGCGCGGATCGTGCACGCGGTGGGAGCGACGGTGGGCGCGGGCGCGGGGGAGCGCTCTGAGCGGGCCGACATCCTGCAGGCGGAGGCAGGAGGCGTCTACCTCGCCAGGCACCGCGGCCACGGAGCCTGGCCCGCGGCCGCCGTTCGGCTCGCCGGCATCGCCGTGAAACGCCTGGCGCGGCGCGAGCCGGGCCGGGTCGCCTCAGTCTCGGCGGCCCTGCTTCGGGGCCTCCGGAAGGGTCGTGGCCCCGTTGACCGTTTACGAACCCCCGCCGACTGACAAAATCCCTGCATGACGAGGTTGTGGCGCCCGCTGCGACGCGACGGCGACTCTGTTGCGTGGGACCAGGTCTGGGCCGAGGCCTTCGCCGAGCTCGACCAGCTGAAGGAGGCTCTGCGCCAGCGCGCGCAGAACGTGGCGCAGCGCGAGGCGGAGATCGCAGAGCAGGAGGTCGCACTCGATCGCGAGGCGGACCGTCTCGAGCAGCGCCACCGGCGACTGCGCCGCAACCGCGGCCGGGTCGCGATGGTGCGGCTGGCGCTCGCCGAGCGCGCGCGCCGCCAGGCCGAGGGGTCGGGCGAGGAGGCGCTCGCAGGGGAGCGTGCGCGGCTCGAGACCTGGGCTGCGGAGCTCGAAGCCCGGGCGCGCGCGCTCGAGGCCCGCGAGAGCGAGCTCGACCGCCGCCTCGCGGACGAGGGCCTCGCGAGCTCGACCGTCTGAGGAGCCTCTAGCCGAGCTGGTCGCCGGAGACTCGGTCGAGAGAGCAGCCCGACCGGCGGGCCGCGCCGCCGAGACTTGGTAGCGTCCGCGCGTGCTCTGCGCCCTCCTCTTCGGGCTCTCCGCAGGCCACAAAGCCGGCCTCGCGATCGTCGCCGCCTGCTTCGTCGTCTTCGCGCTCATCTCCGCCTTCTTCGTGCCGAGGCGCTGGCCGAACTTCCCCGGCTCCGGGCTCCGGCCATTCATGGCCGCAGCCGCGCTCTTCTTCGTCGGAATGATGCTGGCGGTGATCTTCCTCGCAAAGGAAGCGGGCGGCGAGGCCGCGGCCGGAGGGAAGGAGACGACGGGCGAGAGTGCGACCGAACCGGCGACAACGAGCGCGGGTAAGCCGCGATCGGTCACCGTCGCCGAGGTCGACTACAAGATCCGCCTCGACACGCCGACACTCGTGCGCGGGAGCTACATCTTCGTGCTCAAGAACGAGGGCAAGGACGTCCACAACCTCACGATCAGCGGCCCCGACGTGAACAATGCAGCGACCCCAACGATCGCCGGCGGCAAGACCGCGAAGCTCCAGGCGGCGCTGCGGCCGGGAACCTACGAGCTGTACTGCTCCGTCCCCGGGCACAAGGCGCTCGGGATGGACCTCAAGCTCCGCGTCACGTAGCGCTACTCTGAGCGGCGCTCGGAGAGGTGTCCGAGTTGGCCTAAGGAGCGCGACTGGAAATCGCGTACCTGCCGAAAGGTGGGTCGCGGGTTCGAATCCCGCCCTCTCCGTTTGGCACGGGGGAAACCAGGTTTCCCCCGTCGGCCCCCTTCTTCTTGCCGTGCCTCGACAGGCGGTTGTGCGCCTCCCGCCGGGGGAACCCCGGCTCCGGCGGCGACTGGTGGCGCCTACACCAGCGGCGGGCTGATCGCCTCAACAGCTTCGCCAGCTTCCACCACGCGCTTGAGTTCGAACGTTGCTCCACAAGGGCCGACGCGCAGGTCCAAAATCGACATTCATTCCTGCGGGACGGCGATTGCCGGCGTTCGGCCGCGCTGCGACCAGACGACCGCGGCGATCACCGCCAGCGCCGCGAGCACCGTCGACACGGTCACGCGCTCGCCGAGCAGGAGCGCGGACCAGCCGAGCGTCAGCAGCGCCTGTAGCTGCTGCACCTGG
>JBBQDZ010000047.1:0-13650 GCA_038320185.1 Gaiellales bacterium | reverse complement strand
GACGTGAACGCGGCGCTCAAGGAGGCATGCCCGCAGGGCGTCGATCTCTACTTCGACAACGTCGGCGGCGAGATCACCGACCTCGTGCTGCGCCGCCTGGCCCTCCACGGGCGGATCGTCGTCTGCGGCCAGATCTCCCAGTACAACAACGTGGAGCCGCAGCTCGGTCCGCGCAACCTCGGGGCGCTGATCGTCTCGCGCGCCCGCATCGAGGGCTTTCTCGTCACCGACTACGCCCACCGCTTCGAGGAGGCGCTTCCGCGTCTCGCCGCGTGGCTCGCCGACGGCCGCCTTCGCTATGGCGAGCACATCACAGACGGGATCGAGAACACGCCTTGCGCCTTCATCGGGATGCTCCGCGGAGAGAACCGCGGGAAGGCGCTCGTGAAGGTCTAACCGGTCCAGAGCTCAGGTCGACGCGAGCGTCGTAGCCTTGGCGGAGCGCTGCCTCCAGCAGCGCGTCGCTTCCATCGACCGCCGGCACTTCGGGATTGTCCGGCTGCGGGATGGCGCCGCTCTCAAGCTGCTTCCAGAACTGGAGTAGGGTCCGCCCGTGGAGCTCCGCGACTCCTCGGAGGAGGCCGCCTTCCGCGCCGAGGTCAGAGCCTGGCTCGAGGCGAACCTGCCTGCCGAGCTGCGCGGGCACCCTGGTGGCGCCGGTCGGTTCGAGGACGGGGGACGCGACTGGAGCCGGAAGGTGTACGAGGCGGGTTACGCCGGCCTGACGTGGTCGAAGGAGTACGGCGGCGGCGGCGCGCCCTACAGCCACCAAGCGATCCTCTTCGAGGAGTTCGCCCGCGCCGAAGCGCCCTCGCACGTCGGCGTGATCGGGATCGGGATGGCCGGCCCGACGATCATGGTGCACGGGAGCGAGGAGCAGAAGCGCCGCTACCTCGCGAAGATCCTCTCCGCCGAGGAGATCTGGTGCCAGGGGTTCTCCGAGCCGGGCGCCGGCTCCGACCTCTCGGCCGTTCGCACGAGTGCCGAGCGCCGCGACGGCCACTATGTCGTCAGCGGTCAGAAGGTCTGGTCGTCGTTCGCGCACATAGCCGATTGGTGCATCCTCGTCACCCGCAGCGACGCCACCTCCGAGCGCCATGCGGGGCTCACGTACATGGTGGTCGACATGCACTCGCCCGGTGTCGAGGTGCGCCCGCTCCGCCAGATCACGGGCGAGGCCGAGTTCAACGAGATCTTCTTCACGGGCGTCGAGGTACCGGTCGAGAACCGCCTCGGCGAGGAGGGCGAGGGCTGGGCGGTCGCGATGACGACGCTCCTACACGAGCGCGGGACGCTCGGGTTCGCCCTCACGGGCACCCTCGACGTCGCCGTTCGGAAGCTGCTCGCGCTCGCGAAGGAGCGGCAGCTCGAGGACACGCGTCTGCGCGACCGCGTCGCGCAGGAGTGGATCGAGCTCCAGGCGCTGAAGCTGACGAACTACCGCTCGCTGACGAAGCTCGTCGAGACCGGCATCCCTGGCCCCGAGGGTTCGGGGTCGAAGCTCCACTGGTCGGAGCAGAACCAGCGGCTGACAAAGCTCGCGCTCGAGATCCTGGGAGGCGAGTCCGGAGCGAACGGGAACGGGGAGGAGGCGCGCTACTGGCGCCACCAGCAGCTGCGAAGCCGCGGCAACACGATCGAGGCAGGCACATCGGAGATCCTGCGCAACATCATCGCGGAGCGCGTGCTCGGGCTTCCGAGGTCACGATGAGGTTCGCCTTCACGCCGGAGCAGGACGAGCTGCGACGCGAGGCGCGCTCGCTCCTCGCCGAGCACGAGCCGTCGTGGCAGGAGCTCGCGGAGCTCGGCTGGCTCGGCGTGTCGGTGCCGGAGGCCCACGGCGGCGCAGGGCTTGGGTTCGTCGAGGAGGCGGTGCTGCTGGAGGAACTCGGCCGGTCGCTCTACCCGGGCCCGTATTTCGCGACCATCGGGCTCGCGCTGCCCGCGCTCGCACCGGAGGGTCAGGCCGCCGTTGCGGCTGGGCAGGAGCGCTGGTCGGCCGCGCTCGACGGATGGCTCGTTCCGAACCTGGACGCGGTGGAGCGGGTGGCGACGCAGGAGGGAGCGGCTCCAGCCAAGGGCGAGCTCGTCGAGACGGTCGACGAGACGCGACCCCTGGGCCGCCTGGCGCCGGGGCCGCGGGAGCCGCTGCCTGGCCGCCTCGATACGCCTCGCGCGCATGCCGCGCTCGCAGCCGAGGCCGTCGGGGTGGCGCAGAAGGCCCTCGACCTCTCGGTCGACTACGCCAAGACTCGGCAGCAGTTCGGCCGGCCGATCGGCGTGTACCAGGCGGTCTCGCACCGGCTCGCGGACATGTACGTCGAGACCGAGCTCGCCCGTTCGCTCGCCTACTGGGCCGCCTGGTGCGTGGCGCAGGGCGACGAGCAGGCTCCCGTCGCAGCCGCGGCGGCGAAGGCCTACGCGGCCGAGGCGGCCGTCGCCGCGTGCGAGCGCGCGATCCAGGTGCACGGCGGCATCGGTTTCACCTGGGAGCACGACCTGCACCGCTACTACAGGCGGGCGCAATGGATCGAGTCGTTTGGCGGCTATCCCGCCGTGCAGCGCGCACAGGTCGCCCGCGCGCTGCTCGATTGAGCTCGGTTCTTGTCACCGGCGCGTCGTCGGGGATCGGGGCGGCGTGTGCGCGTCGCCTGGCCGAGCAAGGTTGGGAGGTGCTCGCGGGTGTCCGTCGGCAGGGCGACGCGCCGGAGGGGACGACGGAGGTGCCGCTCGACGTGACGGATCCCGAGGCGATCCGGGCGGCTGCGGCGGGAGTCGAGCGGCTGGACGGCCTCGTCAACAACGCCGGCATCGCGGTCGCCGCTCCGCTCGAGTTCCTGCCGCTCGACGAGCTGCGCCGCCAGCTGGAGGTAAATCTCGTGGGCCAGCTCGCGGTGACGCAGGCCTTCCTGCCCGCGCTGCGCCGCGCGCGCGGCCGGATCGTCATCGTCGGCTCGATTGCGGGACGCAGCGCCCTGCCGTTCCTCGGCGCGTATGCGATGTCGAAGTTCGCGCTGGAGGCACTCGCCGACGCGCTGCGTCTGGAGCTGGCGCCGGACGGGATGGCGGTGTCGATCGTCGAGCCCGGGACGATCGCGACGTCGATCTGGACGAAGCTGCAGCCGGTCGCGAACGCGTTGCCTCGAGCCGCAACCGAGCGGTACGGCGCCCGGATGGCCTCCTTTCGCGCGCTCGCGGCCGCGCGCGCAGCGAAAGCCGCTCCGGTCGAGTCGGTCGCGGCGGCGGTCGAGCACGCCCTGACGGCGCCGCGTCCGAAGACTCGCTACCTCGTCGGCCGCGACGCCAGGATTCGCGCCGGAATCGAGCGTCTCCCGGATCGGCTGCGCGATCGCGTGTTCGAGGGTGTCTTTTTTGGCAGAACCAGTGGTAATCTAAAACCATGAAAACGACCATGGATCGCGCCGGGCGTCTGGTAGTTCCGAAGATCCTGCGAGCGGCTGTCGGGCTGGAGAACGGAGGAGAGGTTGAGCTAACCCTCCGCGAGGGTCACATCGAGATCGAGCCGCCGGAAGTCCTCATGCGCCTCGTCGAGCGCGAGGGAGCTTTCGTCATCGAGGGTGACGAGGAGCTTCCGCCCCTGACGACGGAGGAGGTCCGCGACATCATCGAGCGCGTGCGCCGGTGATCGCTGCCGACACGACAGTCGCGGTCGCGGCGGTCCTGCCCGGGCACGGGTCCCACGTGGCAGCGTCATCGGCGCTGAGAAGGCAACCGGTGGCACTCATCGCTCACGTGGCTCTCGAGACCTACTCGGTCCTGACGCGGCTACCACCGCCGCGGCGCATCCCGCCTGCCGACGTGCACGGCTTCCTGGCACGAATGTTCGTTCATCCCCCGCTCGCTCTTTCGTCGGACGGCTATGACCGCCTTCTCGATCGCGCTCCAGCTGAAGGCATAGTCGGCGGCGCCGTGTACGACGCGCTAGTCGGCGAAACGGCGCGGGACGCAGGCGCAACGCTGCTCACTCTCGACCGGCGGGCAGTGCGCGTGTACGAGCTACTCGACGTCGACTATCTGCTCCTCGAGTAGGCGCGTTCGGCAGACGGCGCCGGAGCGGCCCAGATGCTTAGAGTTGCGCCAAAGGAGGCCACACATGGCATACGCGTTCAGCTCGCTCGACGAGCTCGGCAAGGGGTACGGGTTCAGGAAGATCCGGAAGCCGCTCGGTGTCAGCGCCTTCGGCGTCAACGCCATTGTCTACCCGCCGCGTTACGACACCTTCTTCCACTACCACGACACCCAGGACGAGCTCTACTTCGTCCACAGCGGGACGGCCCGCGTAGAGGTCGAGGGCGAGGTGCGTGAGCTCGGCCCGGGCAGCCTCTTCCATTGCGAGGCGACGACTCCGCGGAAGGTCTCGAACGCGGGCGACGACGACCTCGTCCTGCTGATCGTCGGCGGCAAGCACGGGTACGTCGAGCGCGACGGTCACCTCGTGAACGACGAGGACCTCGCGAAGAGGCAGGAGCTCGGGAGCATGGGACACTAGAGTGCACCGTCCGGCGAACACGGCGCGCCCTGGCGGCTGCAAAGCGGCGCTGGATCTGCGTCCTCGGTCGCCTCGGTATGCCTGCATATCGAGACTTCCTGCATCCTTGCCCAGCTTGCTTTTCGCCCGCCAGGATCATCACCGCATTCACCGGACGGCGCACTAGATGCGCGGCCTGATGATGGACTACCAGCTGACGCTGCCGACCATCCTGCGGCGGGCCGAGACGTACTTCCCGGACAAGGAAATCGTCTCGCGGCTCCCCGACCGCAGCTTCCATCGGACCACCTACGGCGAGCTCGGCGCTCGTTCCCGCCGGCTCGCCGCCGCGCTTCAGGGCCTCGGGCTCGAGCGCGGCGATCGGGTCGCGACGCTGTGCTGGAATCACTCGCAGCACATGGAGTGCTACTTCGGCATCCCCTGCGGCGGCTTCGTCCTCCACACGCTGAACCTGAGGCTCCACCCGAACGACCTCGCCTATATCGCGAACCACGCGGATGACCGGGCGATCGTCGTCGACCGGAGCCTCCTGCCGCTGCTGGAGCAGTTCCGGGGCGAGACGAGGATCGAGCAGGTCTTCGTCGTCGAGGACTCCTACGAGGAGTTGCTCGCGGGCGCCTCGCCCGAGGAGTGGCGCGACCCCGGCCTCGAAGAGAACGAGGCGGCGGCGATGTGTTACACGAGCGGGACGACAGGGATGCCCAAGGGCGTGGTCTACTCGCACCGGTCGACCGTCCTCCACACCTTCGGGGTCGCCTGCGGTTCGCCTCATGGCTACGCGCTCGCGGAGTCGGACGTATTCCTGCCTGTCGTGCCGATGTTCCACGCGAACGCGTGGGGCTACCCGTACCTCGGAGCGATGCTCGGATCGAAGCTCGTGTACCCGGGGCCGTACCTCGACGCCGAGAGTCTGCTCGAGGCCTTCGTCGAGGAGCAGGTGACATGGGCCGCAGGAGTGCCGACGATCTGGCTCGGGATCCTTCAGGCGCTCGACGCGAACCCGGCGAAATACGACCTCTCGCACATGAAGGGGATGCTGATCGGAGGCTCGGCGCCGCCGCCGACGATGATCGCGGGCTTCAAGGAGCGGCATGGCCTGAACGTCGTCCACGGCTGGGGGATGACCGAGACCTCGCCCGTGGCTTCCGTCTCCGCCCTGCCGGGTGAGCTGGCGCAGGCGGACTGGGAGACCCAGCTCGAGTACATCTCGCTCCAGGGCCAGCCGCTGCCCTTCGTCGAGCTGCGACTGCGCGACGACGAAGGGAAAGAGCTGCCGTGGGACGACTCCGCGATGGGCGAGCTCGAGGTCCGCGGGCCCTGGGTGGCCTCCTCGTATTACAAGACGCCTGAGCAGGCCGACCGCTGGACGGCCGACGGCTGGTTCAGGACAGGCGACATCGTCTCGATCCACCCGCGCGGGTTCATCCGGATCCAGGACCGCTCGAAGGACGTGATCAAGTCGGGCGGGGAGTGGATCAGCTCCGTCGCGCTCGAGAACGCGCTGATGGGTCATCCTGCCGTCGCTGAGGCGGCGGTGATCGCGATGCCAGACGAGCGCTGGGACGAGCGCCCGCTCGCCGTCGTCGTCCTGAAGCAGGGCGCCTCAGCCACCGCTTTGGAGCTCCGCGAGTTCCTCGCCGGACAGTTCGCCAAGTGGTGGGTGCCCGACTCGGTCGAGTTCGTCGACGAGATCCCGAAGACGGGTGTCGGGAAGTTCCGCAAGACGGCGCTGCGCGAGCAGTTCGTGCAGGCGCGCTAGGCCCTTAGGTCGGCCCCGAGAAGAGCGACAGCCAGACGTCGGCGCCGCGACCAGGGCGGTTCGCGGCCTGCACCTGCCCGCCGTGTGCCTCGGCGATCACGCGAGCGATCGAGAGTCCAAGGCCGGCACCGGCGCCTTCACGGCCCAGCTTCGGCCGCGCGAAGCGCTCGAAGGCGCGGTCGACGAAGTCCGGAGGGAAGCCCGTGCCCTCGTCCGTGACGTGCAGCTCGATCTGCGTTCCGGCACGGGCGATCCCGAGCCGAACGGAGCCGCCCCCGTGGCGGAGGGCGTTGTCCACGAGGTTCGCAAGCGCCTGCTCGAGGCGAAGCCGATCACCGCGGAACGAGCAGCCGGAGTCGCCGTCCTGGAGGAGGAGTCTCCCCGATTCCTGCGCGCGCCACTGGAAACGGGCGGCGACGCCGGCGAGCAGCTCGTCAGCGCCGACCGCCTCGAGCTTCAGCTCCAGCTTGCCGGGCTCCGAGCGCGCGATCAGGAGCAAATCCTCGGCCAGCTGCGCCAGCCGATCGACCTCTACAGAGGAGTGGCGCACCGCGTCCCGGAGGTCGTCGGCGCTCCCCGCGTGTCGAAGCGCGAGTTCGAGCTCGGTGCGAAGGAGGGCGAGAGGCGTGCGGAGCTCGTGTCCGGCGTCCGCGACGAAGTCGCGCTCCCGCTGCAGGCCGGCCTCGAGGCGGTCGAGCATCGCGTTCAGCGTGGTGCCAAGCCGCTCGAGCTCGTCTCCCGTCGGCGGCACCGGCAGCCGCTCGCCAGGGGTCTCCGCGGAGATCGCACCGGCCCGGGCGCGCATCGCCTCGACCTGGCGGAGCGAGAGACCTGCGAGCGCGTATCCGGCGATTGCCGCCAGGACGAGGCCGATCGGGCCGGCGATCAGCAGCTCCTCACGGAGGCTGGCAAGGGTCTCCGCGCGGTCCTGCCGGGTGACCCCGACGACGAGGACGTAGCGCCGGCCAGCCCGGCGTACCGGTGATGCCAGGAGCAGTGAGGTCTCGTCGAGCCCTGGAACGGACGGAAGGCTCAGGAAGATCGGGCGCCGCCGGGCGGCGCGGAGCTGTGCGGGCAAGAGGAGCGAGGCCGACCCGATCGGCCGCGTCGCGTCCACGACGCTCCCGCGCTCGTCGAGCAGCTCGGCGTAGCTCTCGCCTCGCTCGAGGAGCCCGCCTCCTGCGTCGCGTGCCAGCGACCCGCGCTGGCGGACGAGCGCCGCGAGGTCCTGCGCGCGTAGCTCGAGCTCCCGCTCGAGCGCCGCTTCCAGATGCGAGCCGAGGCGGGCGTACACGAACCATCCCGATCCCGCGAAGACGGCTGCCATGACGAGGGCGAACGCGGCGGTCACCCGCAGACGGATCGGGACGCGGCTCATCCGCGCCCGTCCTTCCGGAGCCGGTAGCCGCCGCCGCGGATCGTCTCGAGCGAGCGCAGGCCGAATGGCTCGTCGAGCTTGCGCCGCAGCCGCCGCACGTAGACGTCCACGACATTGGAGCGGTTCTCGTAGGCGAAGTCCCAGGCATGCTCGAGCAGGTGAAGCCGCGAGAGCACCTCGCCGGGCCGGCGCATGAATGTCTCGAGCAACGCGAACTCCTTCGCCGAGAGACGGATCTCGCTCTCGCCCCGGCGAACGACGCGGGTGGCGGGGTCGAGCTGCAGGTCGCCCACCTCGAGCACCGCCGGCCGCTCGGGCTCACCGCGACGCGCGAGCGCGCGGAGCCGTGCGAGGAGCTCCGCGAAGGCGAACGGCTTGACGAGGTAGTCGTCTGCGCCACTGTCCAGCCCGGCCACACGATCGGCGACTCCGTCGCGCGCGGTCAGCATCAGCACCGGCGCCCAGACTCCGGCGGAGCGCAGTCTGCGGCAGGCCTCGAAGCCGTCGATTCCCGGCAGCATCACGTCGAGCACAATCGCGTCGTAGGCGCGGGCCTGCGCCGTCCAGACGGCCTCCTCGCCCGTCGCCGCGATGTCGGCGGCGAGGCCTTCGTGCGCAAGGCCGCGGCGGATGAGGGACGCCATCCGCGGCTCGTCCTCGACGATCAGGACCCGCACGTTCCCACCGTGCCGCGGCCAGATGAACGCGAGATGACAGGTTCGGCGGCCGTCATCGCCGGTTCATCTTCGCTCCCTAGCTTGCGCGCAGCGAACGAAAGGAGATCGGAGATGAGAACGAGAGCAATGGCGGTTGCGGCGGCGGGGCTGGTCGTACTGGGGGTTCAAGGCGGGGCGGTCGCCGGTGGGAAGGTCGGTGGATCGATGCCGAGCCCGTCGAGGTTCTCCGCGCGCGTCGACAATCCCTGGTTTCCGCTCAAGCCGGGAACCGTCTACGTCTATCGGGGCTCCAAGGACGGTCAACCCTCGCGCGACGTGGTCACCGTCACACACAGCACGCGGACGATCGCCGGTGCGCCCTGCGTCGTCGTCGAAGACCGCCTCTACCTGAGCGGGCGACTGCACGAGCGGACGACCGACTGGTACACGCAGGACCGCAGCGGCAACGTCTGGTACGTCGGAGAATCGACGGCCGAGCTGGACAGTCGCGGGCGGGTCAAGAGCACGGAGGGCACGTGGCTGGCAGGGCGAGACGGCGCGAAGCCGGGGATCTTCATGTCGGCGGACCCGAAAATAGGGATGTCCTTCCGGCAGGAGTTCTACGCGGGCCACGCGGAGGATCACTTCCAGGTCCTCAGTCTGACGGCGACCGTTGCCGTGCCGTTCGTGCACTCGCAGCGCGCGCTGCTGACGAAGGAGTGGACGCCGCTCGAGCCGGGCGCACTCGACCACAAGCTCTACGTGCGCGGGATCGGCACGGTCTTCGAGGCGAGCGTGAAGGGCGGGAGCGAACGGGCCGAGCTCGTTTCCGTCCGGTCGGATTGACCGATCGCGGGGGCCGGGCGTGTTTGCGCCCGGCCCCTACGGCAATGACGACCGTCGTGGCAGACGACCGGCTGCTCGGGATCTACCTGAACGACCACCTCGGAGGCTCGTCGATCGCGACCGGGCGCTGCCGCCACGCTCGCGACCGCAACCGCGGCACCGACCTGGGCGCGTTCCTCGAGCGGCTGTTGACCGAGATCGGGGAGGACCGCGCGACGCTCGAGCGGGTGATGGAGCGCGTCCGGGTGCGTCACTCGAAGGCGAAGCCGCTGGTCGCGGCCGTGGTCGAGCGTGTAGGCCGGCTGAAGCCGAACGGCCAGCTGACCGGCTACTCGCCGCTTAGCCGGTTCCTCGAGCTGGAGGTCCTCTCGATCGGCGTCGAGGGGAAGCGGCTGCTGTGGCTCGCGCTGGACGGGCTGGGCGACCCGCGTCTCACCGAGTTCGACTTCGACGCGCTGGCGCAGCGGGCGCAGGCGCAGCGCGAGGGGTTGGAGCGCCACCGTCTGGCGGCGGCGCGCTCGTCCATCGGCTGAGTGGAGCTACCGCTCGATCTGTCGGCGCAAGTCGGTCGCGGAAGTTCATAGCGAACCCGGAGGCGGCACACAGGGGGCTCCGAGCTTTGCCCGGCACGGTTGTGGAGCGTCCAGTCCGGACGCGGAACACGACCGAAAGGAGCCAGAGATGAGCAACAACACGAGCCGGAAGCGGCTGCAGAAGGCGGTGGTCGCCGGGGCGGTCGTCCTCGGCGTCGCCGGCGGGAGCTACGGGATCGCAAGCGCCGCGAGCGGAGCGGGGGGGACGGCCGCTTCGAACGCGACCCCGAGCGCGGCGCGGACCGCCCCTCCGCTGCGCTTCCGCGGCGGATCCGACCCGCAGAAGCCGTGGGGCGGCCAGCGAAGCGACGAGACGCCGCTGACCGGGGACAACGCGAGCAAGGTGCGCGAGCTTGCGCTGGGGAAAGTCTCCGGTGCGACTGTCGTCCGCGTCGAGACGGACGCCGACGGGAACGCGGCTTACGAGGCGCACCTCGTCAAGGCGGACGGAACGCCGGCGACCGTCTACGTCGACAAGCAGTTCAACGTCGTCGGCGTCGAGACTCGCTGACGCTTCGACCTCTGACCCCCGGGCTCGCTGAACGCGGCGGGTCCGGGGGCCGGAGGGCTGAAGTCGGGGCTGCGCGCCTCCCCGGGCGCCTACCTTCGGATCGTCAGTTTCCGAGCGGCTTCGAGCGAGGGCATCGGAGCTCGGGAGCTGCGACTTCTCGGCGGGAGGTCCGGTGCCGTAGCCACAGCGCCACGGCGCTCCGCGCAAGTCCGCTGCCGATCGGCGTGAGCTGCTGCCGGAGCCACTCCGAGTGGAGCTCCGCGCTCGAGCGCGGAGCCCCCTGCCTCCGTTCCTGTGCGAACATGCCGCTCCTCCTCAGTTAGCACGATCGGTCGTTCTAGTAGAGTACGATCGATCGTGCTAACTTGTCAAGCGTGAGCGCTTCAGAGTTTGCGCGGCCTGCGGCGACGAGCTCGGCGCGCCGCCGTCGCGCCGACGGCGAGCGCAGCCGGGCGACGATCCTGGAGGCGGCGGCCCGGCTCACGACGGTAGAAGGTCTCGACGGGCTCTCGATCGGCCGGCTCGCCGAGCACATCGGCATGAGCAAGAGCGGCCTCTATGCGCACTTCGGCTCGAAGGAGGAGCTCCAGCTCGCGACGCTCGACACGGCCGCCGAGATCTTCACGGCCGAGGTGATTAGGCCAGCGCGGCAGGCGGCGGGCGCGCTCGCGGGAGTGGAGGCGCTCTGCGACGCCTTCATCTCGTATATCGAGCGGAAGGTGTTCCCGGGCGGCTGCTTCTTCGCCGCCGCGAGCGCTGAGCTCGACACGCATCCGGGACCCGTGAAGGAGCGGCTCCGCGAGCTGCAGCGCATCTGGCTCGACATCCTCGAGCGGCGCATCGCGGCAGCGCAGGCGGCGGGGGAGCTCGATCCGGAGGAGGATCCGGCCCAGCTCGCCTTCGAGCTGAACGGCATGCTCAACATGGGGAACTCGCTCTTCGTCCTGCAGGGCGATGCGGTGGGCCTCGAGCGTGCGCGCCGCGGCTTCCGGTCGCGGCTTGCAGCGGCCCGCGCCTGAGCTGTTGGAGCTGGTTCCCTGCGAGGCTGTCCGCCGGCGCGCGTAGGCCGAGCCGTAGGATCGATTCGTGGAGGGGGCGCTCGATCCAGTCGAGGCTGATGACCCGGCTCTGCCGGTAAGGGGGCATGCGTGGGACGTGCACGCGCCCGGCGGCAAGCACATCTGGCGGACCCTCGGGTATCGCCGTGTTTCTGGCGAGGCCGGCGCGGTCATCGAGTGGGACGCCCCCGCTGAGTTCACGTTTCCTGCCGGCGATCGCGCGATCGTTCACGGTGGAATGGTGACGACCCTTCTCGACACCGCGATGGGCCATGCCTGCGTCGACGCGCTCGAGCCGGACGAGACCTTCCTCACCGCCGATCTCTCTGTCGAGTTCTATCGCTCCGCCGTTCCGGGGCTGCTCCGGGCGGAGGGACGGGTCGTCCGCCGGAGCCGTCGCGCGGCCTTCTGCGCGGCGGAGCTCTACGACGGCGCCGGGGAGCTACTGGCCGCCGCCCGCTGCACCCAGATCCTGCGGGGATCGCGGTGAGAGCGATCGTCCTGCGCGAGACCGGCGGCCCTGAGCGCCTGGAGGTCGCAGAGGTGCCGCTGCCCGAGCCCGTCGAGGGGCAGCGGCTGCTGAAGATCCGGGCAGCGGGCGTCAACTACCTCGACCTCCTCGTCCGACAGGGCAACTATCCCCAGGCACCGCCGCTGCCGACGATCCTCGGCGCGGAGGTCGCGGGCGAGTTGGACGGGCGGCGCGTGATTGCCCTGCTCGGCGGGAGCGGCGGCTACGCAGAGGCGGCCACCGTCGAGGAGGAGCGACTCTTTCCGCTGCCCGAGGGCGCGTCCTTCGTCGAGGGTGCGTCCTTTCTGCTCACGTTTCTGACCGCGTACATCCCGCTCACGCACCAGGTGCGCCTGGACCCGGGGGCGACGGTGCTCGTGCACGCGGCTGCGGGCGGGGTGGGTACCGCCGCGATTCAGGTCGCGCGCCACCTCGGCGCCCGTGTCGTCGCGACCGCGAGCTCCGAGGAGAAGCGGCGCCTCGCGCTCGAGCTCGGCGCCGAGGAGGCCTACGGCTACGACGAGTTCGCGGGGCGCGTACGGGCGGACGTGGTGATCGATCCCGTCGGCGGCAAGACATTCTCCGCCTCGATCGGGATCCTGGAGCCACTCGGGACGATCGTCGGCATCGGGTACGCGGGCGGCTGGTGGCAGGACCTGAGCCCGGCGCTCCTCGTCGGACGCAACGTCGGGATCCAGGGTTTCTACCTGGGCCGGCTGATGGCTCGGCGACCCGAGCTCGTGCGGAGGGCGGCCAACGAGCTGCTGCGGTTGTGGACCGAAGGGGTCGTGCGGCCTGTGGTGGGCGCGGAGTTTCCGCTGGCCGAGGCGTCTTCGGCTCACCGGCTGATCGAGGAGCGAAAGCACGTGGGCAAGGTCGTCCTTGTTCCGTGACGCCGTCGTCACCGGCGGGAGATCGGGGATCGGTGCGGCCATCGCCGCGGCGCTGGAGCGCGAAGGGACGAAGGTGCGAGTGCTCGACCTCCGCGACGGCTTCGACGTATCCGATTCGTCGGCGTGGGAGGGGGTCGAGCCGGCCGAGCTCGTCTGCCTGAACGCCGGCGTCCTCTCCGACTCGGGCGACCTCGCCACGACCGGCGACGAGGCGTATCGGCGCATCCTCAGTGTCAACGTCGACGGTGTCGTCTTCGGCCTGCGCTGGGCCGCGCGGACCCTGGCTCCCGGCAGCGCGGTCGTCGCAACGGCCTCTCTCGCGGGGCTTGTCTCGATGGAAAAGGATCCGCTCTACTCCCTGACGAAGCACGCAATCGTCGGATTTGTCCGCAGCGTCGCGCCGCAGCTGGCAGCGCGCGGCATCCGGCTCAACATGGTCTGCCCTGGGATCGCCGACACGCCGATGGTTTCTGGGGAGGAGCGCGCGGCCCTGGACGCCGCCGGCTTCCCCCTGCTGTCGCCCGAGGAGGTCGCGGAGGCGATCCTCGTTGCCGCCCGTGCAGAGGAGACGGGCCAGGCATGGGTCGTCCAGCCAGGCCGGGAGCCGCTGCGGTTCCGGTTCCCGAACGTGCCCGGCCCGCGGGGAGCGGGGGCGGGCGAGCTGCCGGCTTTCTAAGCCCTCCGGGCGCTGCTCTGAGTTCGAACCCCCGAGCGGCCCTCGAGGGTGGTCGAGGCTCGTTCACTCGTCCCGGAGGGGCAGGCAAACCCGCCGGAACCTTGCAACCCTGCAAAAGGGGTCAGGCCCCCGTAGCAGACTTGAGGGTTGGCGCAGCGGCGGGCGCGGACAGGACTGCTTGCGTCTGCGTCAGGCGGGCCACGCGACGGCCGGACTCGTCGAAGAGGTCCGTCTCGACGACGATCGTCGAGCGGCCGAC
>JBBQDZ010000046.1:0-13936 GCA_038320185.1 Gaiellales bacterium | reverse complement strand
GGTGCGCGAGCAGCGACTCCATGCGCCGCGCAGGACCCGAGCGCTCGGACTGAAAGAAGAGCAGCAGCGGGCGCGCGTCGCCCGTCGTGCCCGGTTCGCTCTCCACAATCACGCTCGCCACGTAGATGCAGATTCCCGCTCGAACTTGCGCATAACCGTCGAAAAGGTGGCGAATGCGGACACCGTGGCGACCGTAACTACACTCCGGCGCGTGGGGGAGTGGTACTCGATCGGCCTCGCGATCGGTCTCGCCGCGGGCGCCGGTGTGCTTGCCGCCGCGCTCCTCTCGCCGCTACGGGCCGGCCTCGCCGCCGCCGGCCTCGTCGGTGCTGCAGCCGGCGTCGCGATCGGCATCGGACTCTGGAGCTGGCACGAGGCGATCGGGGGAGGTGCCGGAGGGCTCGCCGGAGCGCTCGGTGCTACGCCGGTTGTCCGCGGAGCGCTGACGCGGGGTGGGACCCGCGGCGGCACGATCCTGCTCGTGGCCGGCGCCGGGGCGCTGGTCGCCGCGCTCGGCCTCGTGCCTGGGCTCGGCTATCTCGAGGCGGCCCTCCTGCCCGTGCTCGGCCTGCGCCTTCGCCGCCGGAGCGGCGAGCGCTACGCCGGTCTCCGCATCCTTGCCCGCGACTGACCGCCGAGGCCTGGTGCTCGTCGTCGTCGACGGGCTCACTCCCGAGGCTTTCGAGGCCGCAATCGGGAGCGGGGACGCTCCGGCCTTCTCCTTTCTCGCCGCCCGCGGCAGCTATCGCCGCGGGGTCTCGACCTTCCCGTCCCTGACCCCGGTGTGTCTCTCCTCGATTGCGACCGGGGCACACCCGGACGTCCACCAGATACCCCACCTCGTCTGGTTCGATCGCGAGGAGGAGCGCGTGGTGGAGTACGGCTCCTCGCTCGGCGCGGTCCTGACCGCGGGTGCCGTGCGCTCCCTGCGCGACACGATCTTCACGATGAACGAGCGGCACCTCGCGCGGGACGCGGTCACCGTTTTCGAGGCGCTGGAGGACGCGGGGCTCACCACTGCGGCGACGAACGTCACCTGCTATCGGGGCCGGCAGGCCCACCAGGCGACGGTCCCCGGGCTCGCGCGGCGTGCGTTCGGCCCGCGCAGGTTCTTCTACTACAGCCTCTTCGAGTCGGACGCGACCGGGGCGGGCTTCGCCGTCCGCAATCGCGCCGCCGGGAGCATCGACCAGTACGCGGTAGCGGCCGGCCGCTGGCTCGTCACCCGCGACGGTTTCGACTTCCTCTTCTACTACCTGTCTGACTACGACTTCGCCTCCCACGCTCTCGGCCCCGGGGCGGCCGGCGCCGCCCTCCGCCAGAGCGATCGAGCGGTGGGCGCGCTCATGGACGCGGCCGGCGGCTGGGACCAGTTCCTCGAGCGCTACGCCGTCATCCTCTGCTCCGACCACGGCCAGACCCCCGTCGAGAGAGCCGTGTCGCTACACGAGCGCTTCGCCGACCTGCGGCTCTTCCACCGGGGTTCCCCTCTCGGGGCCGAGGCGGTGGTGACCGCGTCCAACCGGGCGGGGATGGTCTACCGCCTGGCCGCGTGCCCAATGGGCGTAAGAGAGCTGGCGCAGCGCCTCGACGGGGATCCGGCCTCGGAGGTCGCCCTGTTCCTCGAAGGCGGAGAGGCCGTCGCGCGTCGCGACGGTGCGGAGTTGCGCTTTGCGCCGTCCGTCGAGGGCTGGCGCTCGAGTGGCGACCTCGCGATCCTCGACTATCCCGACGGGCTCGAGCGGGTCTGGGCGGCGCTCCACAACCCCAATGCCGGAGATGTTCTTGTCTCCCCCTCGCCGGGCGTCGAGTTCGCCGATCTCGGCGGTAGTCACCACGCGGGGGGCGGGAGCCATGGCTCTCTCGGCGTCGAGGATTCGGAGGTGCCGATGCTGATCGTGGGGCTCGACCTCGAGCCGAGGAGCATCACCGACATCGCTCCCCTCGCTCTGGCGCACTTCGGCGTCTCGCCGCCGGCCTACGCCCGGCCGCTTTCCCGTGCCGCCTGAGAGCTCCGAGCCCGACTTCGGTCGGCTCCGGCAGTCGATGGTCGCTGCGCAGCTGCGTGGGCGCGGCCTGACCGTCGAGCGCGTGCTGGCGGCGATGGGGCGAGTTCCTCGCGAGCTCTTCGTACCGGCATCCGAGCGCCGTCGCGCCTACGAGGACGCGGCCCTGCCGATCGGCTTCGGGCAGACGATCTCGCAGCCGTACATGGTCGCGCGGATCTGTGAGGCGCTGGCGCTGCGACCGGGGCACCGCGTGCTCGACGTCGGAACCGGCTCCGCCTACCAGGCGGCCGTGCTCGCGGAGCTCGGCGGCAAAGTTACGACGGTCGAGCGCATCCCGGAACTCGCGGAGCGCGCCCGCTCGGCGCTTCTCGCCGCAGGCTACGACGGGGTCGAGGTGCGCGTCGGCGACGGCACCCTCGGCGTGCCCGAACGGGCGCCCTTCCACGCCATCGCGGTCGCCGCAGCGGCGCCGGAGATGCCGCCGAGCCTCTACGAGCAGCTCGCGCCGCGGGGTCGCCTCGTCGTCCCGGTGGGCGATGCGGCGGGCCAGCTCCTGGAGCTCGTCGTGCGGAGCCCGGAGGGCCCCGCGATCGTGCGCACGGTGCCGTGCCGGTTCGTGCCGCTGCTGGGGAAGGAAGGCTTCGCCTCACCGTGACCCGAGCGCCGGTTACGCCGTTTGAATCTGCCGGCGTCGGGGACAAGCCCCGCCGCATGACCCGTCTCTCCGCCGGCGAGCTGCTCCGACTGCCCGTCCGCGTCGGCGACATCACGCTCGGCTACCCGACGGACGTGATCCTCGACGCCGCCGCCCGTCAGATCGTCGGCTTCGACGTCGTCTGTCGCGACGGCGATCGCCGATTCCTGCCGCTCCAGGCCGCGACGGTCGGCGCTCAGGAGATCACCGCCACCTCGGCGCTCACACTCCTCGACCGAGGAAACGCAGAGTTCTACCGGCGGCGCGGTCGCTCTCTGAATGCTCTCCGCGGCGGCGGGGTGGCTCGGGACGGGCAGCGCGTCGGCGACCTGCGCGACCTGATCGTCGCCGCCAACGGGATGGTGGAGGCGATCGTTCTGGCCGGCGGCGAAACGCACGGCGAGGTAGCGCTCGAAGGGCACGTCTTCCTCGGGACCGACGGCGCCACGCGCAGGGCGTAGCAGGATTGGGCGGCCCGAGCCGGTGCTAGGCTCGCCCGCGTCCGTGGTCGGGCCGTCGCCAGCTGTTCCCGCCGAGCGCGCCGTGCCCGCAGGAACGCGCGCCGGCCGGGCGCTCCGGCGCTCCGAGAACTGGGTGGAGCTCGCGAAGTTCTCGATCGTCGGAGCGACCGGGTACCTCGTCAACCTTCTCGTCTACGCCCTGCTCCTGAAGCTCGCCGGGCTTCACTATCTGGCGGCTGCCATCTGCTCGTTCCTCGTGGCGGTGACGAGCAACTACACCTGGAACCGCGTCTGGACGTTCCGCGGCCACCGCGGCCACTTCGCATACCAGGGCCTGCGCTTCCTCGTCGTCTCGCTCGTGGCGCTCGGGGCGAACCTGCTCATCCTCCGCGGACTCGTCGGCGCGAACCTCGACAAGATCCTCGCGCAGGCGATCGCGATCGTCCTCGTCACGCCGCTCAACTTCATCGGCAACAAGCTCTGGTCCTTCAGATCCGCGCCCCTGGCCGGCGGGCGCTCCGCCTCACGCCGCTAGTCTGAGCGCGATGGTGCGACGCGTCGTCGCGGTCGCTCTCGGCGTGCTCGCGGTCGCGCCCGCGGCTCTGGCGGCCGCTCCCACCACTCCGGTCTACGACTCGCGCGGGCATGTCATCGACTCGCCCTTCGCGCCGCTTCCCGAGAAGCCGCACCTGACGAAGGCTCGCTCGACGCAGATCTTCCTGGCCCACCCAAAGGTCGCGAGGTGGATGCGCCACTACCCGCGCAAGGACTGGATCACGGACTCGACCTACGACGCGACTTACAAGGACTGGACGGTGAAGGTGTGGTCAGGTCCGGCCGGCGAGGTCGCCACCGGCCGTGTCGACGACGCGACGGCCCTTGTGCGAGAAGCTTGGACGGGGCCGCAGGTCGCCTGGAAGATGGCGCGGGGCTACAGGGGCGCCTTCGGCGGCGCCAAGATCAACAGCGCCTGGATCTGGCTCTCTTTCTGCGCCGCCTTCCTGCTCGGGCTCGCGGACTGGCGCCGGCCGCTCTGCGCGCGGAACCTCGACCTCCTCGCCCTGCTCTCGTTCTCGGTCTCGCTCTGGTACTTCAACAAGGGCCACATCTTCACGAGCGTCCCGCTCGCCTACCCACCGCTCCTCTATCTCCTGGCCCGGGGGCTCTGGGTCGGCGCCCGCGGCGCGCGCGGCCGCTCCTCGGTGCCGGTGTTGCCGGTGTGGGTGCTCGCGGCCGCGACCGTCTTCGTCGTCGGCTTCCGTGTTGGCCTCAACGTCGAGGCCTCGAACGTCATCGACGTCGGCTACGCGGGGGTGATCGGGGCGCAGCGCATCTCGCACGACGGGCAGATGCCCTACGGGCACATGCCGGACGAGGGCGACCTGAAGCCGTGCGGCAAGCCCGACCGGGACGGGGAGATCCGCCTCCGGATCCAGACGAACGGGCGCTGCGAGAACGCGAACGGCCGCGGCGACACCTACGGCCCCGTCGCCTACGAGGCCTACCTTCCCGGCTACTGGATCTTCGGGTGGTCGGGGGACTGGGACACGCTGCCGGCCGCGCACCTGACCTCGATCGCGTGGGACCTCCTCTGCGTGCTCGGCCTGGCGCTCGTCGGCCGACGCTTCGGCGGCAGTCGACTTGCGGTGACGCTCGCGTTCGCCTGGGCGGCCTATCCGTTCACGCAATACGTCTCGAACTCGAACACGAACGACGCGCTGCCTCCCGTGTTCCTGATCTGGGGCTTCTGGCTAGTCACCTCGCCGCCGGCCCGCGGGGTCTTCGCGGCGCTCGCCGGCTGGACGAAGTTCGCGCCGCTCCTCGTCGCGCCGATGTGGCTCACGTACCCGAGCGCCTTCGAGAAGCCTCGCCAGAAGCTGTGGTTCGCCGCGGGATTCGCCGTCGCGACGCTGGCAGCGTTCTCGATCCTGTTCCTGGAGCCGAACCCGCTGCACGCGGCCGTTGTGTTCTGGCGGCGTACCCTCGGCTGGCAGGTCGGGCGCGAGTCGCCTTTCTCGATCTGGAACTGGCGCGTCTACCACGCCGGCCTCCCCGACCTGCACGTGCTGCAGAAGGTGCTCGAGGTCGTCCTGCTCGCGGGGTCGGTTGCGGCGGCGTTTCTTCCCAGGCGTAAGACTCCGCTCCAGCTCGCCGCGCTCACCGGTGCGCTATTGCTGGGATTCGAGCTCCTCCTCACCCACTGGTTCTACCTCTACATCCCGTGGTTCTTCCCCTTCGCCGCCTACGTCGCACTGGCGCCTCGCCCCGGCCCAGAGCCGGTGCCTGCGGGCGTGCTCGAGGCGGCGCATGAGCGCCGGCCCCGGGAGCTGGTCGCGGCCGGCTGAGAGCGCCCGCACCGATCCCTCGCGCGCGACGCTCGTCGCGGTCGGCGCCCTCGCGCTGTTCATCGGCGCCTGGACACTCCTCCACGTTGGCTTCTACCGGCGCGACCAGATCGTCGACACCCCGATCTACCAGCGCTACGGCGACGCAATCGCCGGCGGCCAGGTTCCCTACCGCGACTTCCGCCTGGAGTATCCGCCGGGGGCGCTGCCCGTCTTCGCGCTCCCTTCGGTGGTGGCAGGAACGGACGACTTCGCCGGCTACCGCCGAGCGTTCGAGGTCGAGATGTGGCTTGCCGGCGTCGCGATGCTCGCTTTCATGGCGGCCGCGCTCGCCGCGCTGCGGGCGGGCGAGCGGCGTGTGACGCTTGCGGTCTCGTTCGCGGCGCTCGCCCCGCTCGCGCTCGGGTCTCTCGTCCTCTCGCGGTTCGACCTGTGGCCCGCGACGATCACGGCCGCCGCGCTCGCCGCGCTGCTCGCCGGGCGCGGGCGGCTCGGCCTCGGCGTGCTGGGGGTGGCGACCGCGACGAAGATCTATCCCGCGGTCCTCCTACCCCTCGCACTCACACACGTGTGGCGCTGCCGGGGGCGGCGCGAGGCGCTGACCGGGCTCGGGATGTTCCTCGGCGCCGTCTGCGCTCTCTACGTACCGTTCGCGGCCCTCTCGCCGGATGGTGTCGCCTGGAGCCTGGGACGCCAGCTGTCCCGCCCGCTCCAGATCGAGAGCCTCGGCTCGGCGGTCCTTCTCGCCGGCCACCAGGTCCTCGGTTTCGGCCTCGTCATGCGATCCGGCCACGGCTCACAGAACCTCGCCGGAACGGCCCCGGCGCTCCTCGCCGCACTCCTGACCCTGATACAGGCCGCCGCTTTGCTCGGCATCTGGGTCTGGTATGCCCGGGGCCCCGCGGACCGCGAGCGGCTCGTCCGGGCTTGCGCCGCCGCCGTCTGCGCCTTCGTCGCCCTCGGCAAGGTCTTCTCGCCGCAGTTCCTCGTCTGGCTCGTCGCGCTCGTGCCGCTCGTCGCCGGGCGCCGCGGGGTGCGCTGCACGGTTTTGCTCGCTCTCGCGGCGGTGCTCACGCAGCTGTGGTTCCCCTTTCGCTACTGGGACCTGGCGCTCCGCTTCGACGCGCTCGCCTCGTGGCTCGTCCTCGCTCGCGACCTCGTGATGCTCGTCCTCCTCGCGGCGCTCCTCTGGCCAGACCGGGAGCCTCGGACCGCGGTGGTGGGAGGGACGGCTACGGCACGCTCACCCTGAGCGCCTCGCAGGAGGTGGCTCGGCCGTCGGAGCTGCACTCGATGATGGCGCCCTCTAGCCGCACGTCTCCCTCGGCGGGACGGAACTGCACCGGCAGGCCGGTGCGGGCCCGGTGGATGGCGAGCCCGGCCTCGACCCCGATCACCGAGTCGTGGGGCCCGGTCATTCCGGCGTCGCTGATCGCCGCCGTGCCGCCTGCCAGGACGCGCGCGTCATTTGTCTGGACGTGCGTGTGCGTTCCGATGACCGCGGTGACGCGGCCGTCGAGCCAGCGGGCGAGGGCGATCTTCTCGCTCGTTGCCTCCGCATGGAAGTCGACGAGGACCACCTTTGTCTGCCGTCGAGCCTCCTCGACCAGGTCGTCGACCACCTCGAACGGGCTCATCGCAGGGCTCATGAACAGCCAGCCGAGGAGGTTGACGACCGCCACCGGTGCCCCGTCCCGTGCCGGCGCGAACGCGAGGCCGCGGCCCGGCGAACCGGACGCGAGATTCGCGGGACGAACGACCCGTTCCGACGCCGCGAGGTAGTCCTCGATCCCACGCCGTCGCCAGACGTGGTTGCCGAGCGTGACGACGTCGGCGCCGGCGGCGAGCAGCGTCTCCGCGAGCTTCGGCGTGATGCCCGCTCCGTCGGCAGCGTTCTCGCCGTTGACGACGCAGAAGTCGATGCCGCGCTCCTCGCGGAGTGACGGAAGCCGCGCCTCGACGGCCCGCCGCCCGGGCGCGCCGAAAACGTCGGCCAGGAAGAGGATCCTCATGCCGGGTCTAGGGCCGCGGCAGGCTGAGCGCTACACGAGCGGCCGCGCTGGGCACGCGCGCTGTCAGTTCAGACCGGCCGTGGCGGCTGGCCGGACCTCTGCCGTCACATGGTTTCCCGCGTCGCGGGTGTACCGCGCCAGCGCCTGTCGCTCGACCGCCGAGAGGTCGATGACCGTGCCGATCTTCGAGCGGCCCGAGACGACGATGGAGCCGACGTTGAGCGCCGGGTCGCCGCGCAGGCGCGTCAGCGAGACGACGACGGACGGCGTGTCGGTGGGCGCGATGTCGATCTGCGAGCCGTAGCGCCGCCCGTCGAGGATGTAGGGCGAGATCGCGACGACTGAGCCGTCGACCGGCGAGTAGACATCGGTCCCGGCCGGCGCGCCGATGTCGAGGGCGCCGGTGGCGGGCCCCTCCCCGCCGAGCTGGTAGTACGGCAGCCCGCTTCCGTCACCGCCGAAGAGCTTGCGGCCGATCCGGCCGAAGACGCCCTCGTTCGCCTGCCGTCCCGCGGGAGCGAGCGCAAGGGCGCCGTCACCGGGGCCGTGATAGGCGATGGCGGTCACCAGGGCCTGGGAGATCGGGAGCTGGAGCCGGAGCGCGCCCTGCTGTGCGATCACGAGCGGCTCCGGCGGTGCCGCCGTGCCCACGCGCAGCGAAGCTGCAGGCGCGGGGCGGGCGGCGGTGCTCCCGCCGCTCGAGTCGAACGCCGTCAGCAGGAGCGTGACGAGGAACACCGCGCCAAGCACCACCGCGATCGCGAGGCGCCGGATCCGCCTCGCCGCCTGGGCTCGGCGCACGGCCTGGCGACGGACAGCCTGACGCGGAAGTGCAGGCACGCCGCGAGTCGCCATCCCGGGGACCGTATCCGAGGTCGCCCCCCGTTTCAACGCCGGTGGTTCGTCGGCAGTTCGTGACAACGTCAGCCGCGGCCTGAACGGAGTTTCTGCCTCGACTTCGTGACGGTCGAGCGCCAGCGCTCCGTCCTCGCCGATCGACCACTCCCAGGCGGGCGGCCGGAGGCGCAGGACGGCCGCGGTACGATGGCTCGCATGCCCGGACGGGCGACGACGATCCAGGTCCCGCGCTGGATTCAGCTCGTCGGACTGCCGCTGCTGCTGGTCGGCCTCTGGGTCGTCGCCGGCGCGGTACGTCAGGTCCTCTTCCTCTTCCTCGTCGCCGGCCTGGTCGCGATCCTGCTCAGCCCGCTCGTCCGCGGTGTCACGCGCGCGAAGATCCCCCGCGGCTTCGCCGTTGCGCTCGTGTATCTGAGCTTCCTGACTGCGGTGATTGTCGCCATCGTCGCGCTCGCCACGGTCGTCGTCAGCCATACGAGGACGGCTGCAAATCGGGTCGACACCTACTTTACGGTGCGGCATGGACAGACCCATCAGACGGACGCCGACCGCGACGTCGACCGCCTTCAGATCTGGCTCGACGGGCATGGGCTGAAGTCGATCAAGGCTCGCGATCGCGGCCACCGGCTCGTCCGCCAAATCCGCGAGAAGGACGTCGGCAAGTACACCCACCGGGTCGTCCGATTCGTCGAGGGGGCGGCGATCTCGATCGGGAAGGCGCTCTTCGCTTTCGTCCTCGTCGTCGTCATCTCGGTCTACATGCTCCTCGACATGGAGCGCCTCTCTCGCGGCATCAACCGGCGCTTTCCACCGCCGCTCGGTTCGCAGTCGCTGCTCGAGCGGGTGGAGTCGGCGGTGGCCGGCTACGTGAAGGCGCAGCTCCTCGTCTCGCTGATCATCGGCGTCAGCGCGGGGCTCGGCCTCTGGTTGCTGGGAGTTCTCGGCTGGCTCCCCGGCGGGAATCGGTACGCGATCATCTTCGGTGGCTGGGTCGCGGTCACCGAGCTGATCCCCTACCTCGGGCCCTGGCTCGGTTCGGTGCCCCCCTTCGTCTACGCCGTCGTCGTGCACCCGCTCGCGGCGCTGTGGGTCGCGCTGCTTTTCCTCGCGATCCACCAGGTCGAGGGCCACGTCGTCGTCCCGAACGTGATGGGAAGCGCACTGCGCCTGCACCCGCTGCTCGTCATCTTCGGGCTCCTCGCGGGCGGCGAGATCTACGGCCTTCCCGGAGTCTTCGTGGCGCTGCCGCTGCTCGCGGCAGGCCGGGCTACCTGGGAGTTCTTCGCCGAGCGGGTGGAGCTCGAGCCCTGGGCCGGCGGAACGGTTCCGGTGCCCGTCGAGATCGAGGCGGGCCCGGAGGCGCCGACGGTCGCCGTCGTACCGCCTGAACCCCCCGCCGCCGTCCGGCGTTGAGCGCCGACGGGTCGCTCCTGTGCGCCCGCGGCGTCTCGCGGCGCTTCGGCGACCACGTCGCCCTGCACCCGACTGATCTGGACGTGCGTTCCGGCGAGGTGCTGGCGCTGATCGGGCCGAACGGCGCCGGTAAGTCGACGCTGCTCGCCATCCTCGCCGGCTCGCTCGAGCCCTCGGGTGGCGAGGTCCGCTGCAGGGATGGTGTCCGGGTCGGCTGGATGCCTCAGCGCCCGGCGCACTACGGCCGGCTCACGGCGCGCGAGAACCTCGAGCTCTTCGCGCGCCTCGAAGGAGAGGCGAACCCTGCGGCCGCGACCGAGGAGCTGCTTTCCCGCTTCGAGCTGCCGCGCGAGGAGCGGCCGAGCTCCACCCTCTCCGTCGGCAACCGCCAGCGCCTGAACCTCGCGATCTCGCTGCTCGGCAGCCCCGACGTCCTCCTGCTGGACGAGCCCACCGCGGCTCTCGACCCCAGGCAGCGGCGCCGGCTCTGGGAGATGGCCGCCGGCGTGCGCGAGCACGGCGGAGCGGTCGTCTACGTCACCCAGAACGTCGAGGAGCTCCACTCCCTCGCCGACCGGGTCGCGATGCTCCTCGACGGCGCGCTCGGCTTCGAGGGCACGATCGCGCAGTACGAGGCCTCCGAGGCGGCAGAGGCGCTGACATGAGGAACGTCCTGCTCCTGCTCCGCAAAGACCTGCTGATCCTGCGCCGCTCGCCGCTCCTGCTCGGGGTGCTGCTCGCCTACCCGCTCGTGATCGCTCTCCTGATCGGCCTGACCGCCGGGTACGCGAACGCGAAGCCGCGCGTGGCGCTCGTCGACGAGGCGAACCTGCCGAAGACGCTCGTCGTCTCCGGCGAGACCTTCCACGTCGACAGCACGATCAAGGAGGTGAGCCAGAACGTCCGGCTCGTCCGCCTCAGCGGAGACGAGGCGGCCCGCGAGCTGCGCAGCGGGCGGATCGTCGCCTCGCTGACCATCCCCGCTGGCTTCGTCGCGGACCTGAAGAGCGGCGTGCGGAGCCCGCAGCTCGAGCTCCGCACGACCGTCGGCGGGATCACGCCGCGTGTCCGCCAGCAGGTGCAGGCGCTCGTCTACACGCTCAACCGCAAGCTCCAGACGGCGTTCATCGACAACGATCTGGTCTACGTCGACCTGCTCCTCCATGGCGGCAGCGGCGTCGTCATCGGCCGCCGCTTCCACGTCCTTGGCCTCGACGGCGCCGACCGGGTGCTGCGCAACCTCCCGCGCGGGCCGCGGCTCGACCGGCTCCGGGACTTCGTCCACGACGCGCGCCTCGCCCTCTCGCTGACCGACGACGCGATCCGTGCGACTGCGCATCCGATCGAGCTCGACGAGGCTTCTGACCACGGCCGCTCCTGGGCGCTCTCGGCGCAGGTGCAGTCCTACGCGCTCGCGCTGACGATCAGCTTCCTGACGCTGATGCTCGCGGCAGGGGCTCTGGCTGCCGAGCGGGACGAGAACGTCATCGGGCGGCTCTCACGCGGGCTCGTGAAGCTGTGGCAGCTCGTCGCCGCCAAGATCGCGCTCGCCGCGAGCGTCGCGCTCGCGATGGGTCTCGCGCTCGCGCTCGTCTTCGGGATCGTGATCCAGGTGGGCGGGGTCACCGGCGGTGAGCCGTGGCAGAGGCTGCCGCTGCTTGCCGTCGGCCTCGCGCTCGCCGGCGCGAGTCTCGGCGCGATCGGCGCGCTCCTCGGGGCGCTGGCGCGGGAGGCTCGCTCGGCCTCGCTCGTGGCGCTCCTACTCGTCCTGCCCATCGTCTTCCTCGGCCTCGTCCCGCCCGAGATAGTCCCCCCGGCCGGCTGGGTCAGCGACGCCTTCCCGTTCGCCCATGCCGTCCGGTTCTTCAGCTCCGCGCTCTACGACGTGAGCCCCTGGGGCCGGGTCGCGCGAGAGGCCGTCTGGCTCCTTGGGCTCGGCGGGATCTTCGCGGCTTTGGCGCGCCTGGCCGCGCGTAGGCTGTCCGCGTGAGCTTCCCCGAGGTCCGCATGCGCCGCCTGCGCCGCACGAGCGCGCTGCGCGACCTCGTGCGCGAGACGCGGCTCGACCTTGCCGACTTCGTGCAGCCGCTCTTCGTTGCGCCGGAGACGCTCCGGAACGAGGCGCTGCCACCCCTCGGTCGGTTGTCGGTGGACGATCTGATGCGCGAGGCCGAGGAGCTCGTCCGGCTCGGTGTCTCCTCGCTGCTCCTCTTCGGCCTGCCCGAGTCGAAGGACGCGGAGGGCTCGGGGGCATACGACGAGGACGGCGTGATCCAGCGCGCGCTCGGTGCGCTTCGCGCGCGGTTCCCGGAGCTCCTGCTCCTGACCGACGTCTGCCTCTGCGAGTACACAGACCACGGCCACTGCGGCGTTGTCCATGATGGCAACGTCGCGAACGACGAGTCGCTGGAGCTGATCGCGCGGACGGCCCTCTCGCACGCCGAGGCCGGCGCGGACGCCGTCTGCCCGAGCGACATGATGGACGGCCGGATCGCCGCCGTCCGCGAAGTTCTCGACGAGGGCGGCTTCGCGGAGACGCTAATCGTCGCCTATTCGGCCAAGTACGCCTCAGCCTTCTACGGCCCGTTCCGCGACGCGGCCGACTCCGCGCCCGCCTTCGGCGACCGGCGCTCCTACCAGATGGATCCGGCGAACCTCCGCGAGGCCCTGCGCGAGTGCGAGCTCGACGCCTCCGAGGGCGCCGACATCCTGATGGTGAAGCCGGCACTTCCGTGCCTGGACGTGATCTCGGCGGTGCGGGATGAGTTCGACCTGCCGGTCGCGGCCTACAACGTCTCCGGCGAGTACGCCATGGTGAAGGCAGCGGCGGCGCGCGGCTGGCTCGACGAGCGCCAGGCGGCGCTCGAGTCGCTACTCGCGATCAAGCGCGCCGGCGCGGACGTCGTCTTCTCGTACTGGACGAAGGAGCTCGCGGCTTGGTTGTGAGGGAGCGCTCGGCGCTCTGGCGACGGGCGCGCGACCTGATCCCCGGCGGCGTCAACTCGCCGGTGAGGGCGATGCGCGCCGTCGGGCTCGACGAGCCGCTCTTCGTCCGGCGTGCCGAGGGCGCATACCTCGAGAGCGTCGACGGCCGGCGCTACCTCGACTGGGTCTGCTCGTGGGGCCCGCTGATCTTCGGCCATGCCGATGAGGAGGTCGTCGCGGCCGTGACGAAGGCTGCTCGCGACGGGACGACCTTCGGCGCCGCGACCGAGGCGGAGGTCGAGCTAGCCGCCGAGATCGCCGACGCCTTCCCGTCGATCGAGAAGGTGCGGCTCGTCTCCTCCGGCACGGAGGCGTCGATGTCGGCGATCCGCCTTGCCCGCGCCTGCACGCGGCGCGACCGGATCCTCAAGTTCGCCGGCTGTTACCACGGTCACGCCGATGCGCTCCTCGCCGAGGCCGGCTCCGGGCTCGCGACGCTCTCCCTGCCGGCGAGCGCCGGCGTGCCGACGGGAGCGACGGCCGACACCATCGTCTGCCCGTACAACGACCTCGACGCGGCCGCCGAGGCGGTCGCCCGCTACGGCGAAGGCCTTGCCTGCATCCTCGTCGAGCCGGTGGCGGGGAACATGGGCGTGGTCCCGTCCGAGCCGGGCTTCCTGGAGGGCCTGCGGGCACTCTGCGACGCCTCCGGCGCCCTGCTCGTCCTCGACGAGGTGATCACGGGCTTCCGCGTCGCCCGCGGTGGCGCCCAAGCGCTCTACGGCGTCGAGGCCGACCTGACGATCCTCGGCAAGATCGTCGGCGGCGGGCTGCCTCTGGCCGCTTTCGGGGGACGCGCGGAGCTCATGGATCACCTGGCGCCGGCCGGTGCGTGCTACCAGGCCGGGACGCTTTCGGGAAACCCGCTCGCGACCGCGTCGGGCCTCTCGGTGCTGCGCCGCCTGCGCGATCCCGCGGTGTACGAGGAGCTCGAGCGCCGTGGCGCGCGGCTCGGGGCGGGCCTCGGCCCGTTCGGACGCGTCCAGCGGGTCGGAGCGCTGCTGACGCTGTTCATGGGGTCTGACCCGGTGAGGAGCTTCGACGACGCGAAGACCTGCGACACCGAGCGCTACGGCGAGCTCTTCCGCTTCCTGCTCGAGCGCGGCATCTACCTGCCGCCGTCCCAGTTCGAGGCCTGGTTCCCGTCACTCGCCCATGG
>JBBQDZ010000045.1:0-14250 GCA_038320185.1 Gaiellales bacterium | reverse complement strand
ACCTGGGGCGCCGCCCCAGCGGAGGGGCTGGAGCCGCAGCCGGGCGACCACGTCGTCGAGAAGATGAGGATGAGCGCCTGGCAGGGGACGCGGCTCGAGACTCTCCTCTGGGGGCTCGACCGGGATACCGTGATCGTCAGCGGGGCCTGGACGAACATGTCCATCGAGCACACGGCGCGAACGGGAGCCGACAAGGGCTTTCACGTGCTCGTTCCGGAGGATGCGTGCTCGACGATGAACCCGCAGTGGCACGACGCGTCGATCAACTACGCGCTGCAGAACGTCTCGCGCGTGACGAAGGTCGACGACGTGATCGCAGCGCTCGGAGCGTGAGGACGCGGGCTGCCCTGTTCCACGGCCCGGGGCAGCCGCTCGAGGTTCGCGGGATCGACCTGCAGGAGCCGCGCGAGGGAGAGGTGCTCGTCCGCATGGCCGCCGTCGGCATCTGCGGCACCGACCTGCACAACGTCAAGGGGGAGTGGTCGCGGCCGACGCCGATGGTGCTCGGCCACGAGGGGGCGGGTGTCGTGGAAGAGGTGGGCGACGGAGTCTCTTCGCTGAGGCCGGGCGATCGCGTCGTCCTCTCCTGGGCACCCTCCTGCGGCGAGTGCGCCGACTGCCGCAGGGGGCGCCCGGCGGCTTGCGTTCCCCTGCACCGGGCGATCGGCGCCGGCACGCTCCTGGACGGGACCACCGGGATGTCGGCAGACGGCGCGACCGTCTATCGTGGCACCGCGACCGGTGCGCTCGTCGAGCGTCTCGTGGTGGCGGAGAAGGTCGCGCTACCGGTCGACGACGAGGTACCGCTCGACCAGGCGGCGCTCCTCGGCTGCGCAGCGCTGACCGGAGTCGGCGCCGTGCTGTTCGCGGCGCGGGTCGAGGAGGGCTCGTCGGTGCTCGTGATCGGCGCGGGCGGCGTCGGTCAGTTCGTCGTCCAGGGCGCGCGGCTCGCCGGGGCGCAGACAATCGTCGCGGCGGATCCCGTGACCGAGCGCGCGGAGCGCGCGCGCGGGCTCGGAGCGACACGCGTCTGCCATCCCGACGAGCTGAAGGCGCTCGTGCGCGAGGTCGCACCCGAAGGGGTCGACTACGCCTTCGATGCGGTGGGAGCGCCGGAAACGACCGCCGCGGCTCTGCGGTGGACGCGAAGCGGCGGTCTCTGCGTAATCGTGGGGCTCCCCGCGGGAGGCGCGCGCCTCGACCTCGACCCCGCCGAGTTCAATCGGCGCGAGAAGTTCCTCACGGGGACGATGTACGGCTCGGAGGATCCCGCGGTCGCCCTGCCGCTGCTGCTCGCCCACGTCCGCTCCGGCGGCCTCGACCTGGCGTCGATGCTCGGCCCGACCTACCCTCTCGACGCCGCGGAGGAGGCGGTGCAGGCGAGCCTCGGGGGCGCACCCGGCCGGGTTCTCGTCCTGCCGTAGCCGTCGATGGCACCGGTTCCGGCGCGAAGCTACGTCGACCGGCGCCGTGTCGCGTGGGTCGACACGGACGCCGGCGGGCGGATCCACTTCACAGCTGCTTTCAGGTGGGCAGAGGCCGCCGAGACCGGCCTGATGCGTGAGGTAGGGATGCTGGAAGGTTGGGGCGACTACCCGCGCCGCAAGGTCGAGGCCGAATTCCAGCGTGTGCTCGGCTTCGAGGACGAGATCGAGACTCGAATCCAGGTCGAGCGCGTCGGAGCGACCTCGATCACCTATGTCTGGGAGATCAGTCGAGCCGAGGACGTCTGCGTACGGGGGCGCCACACGGTGGTGCACGTCGACCGCGAGGGGAAACCGGCACCGCTGCCCGACCGCATCCGCGCCGCGCTCGGAGGCTAGGGGCGGGCGCCGCTCGCGGCCCGCCTTCTTGGGCTCCCCGGGGGTCCCCTCCTACAGCACCCCGATAGTCATTCTACCATGTTCGTTGTCAGCAAGGGCAACATAGGTGTGACAACTCTACGCCGAGTTCGAGACGCTCTCTAAGATGTTGCTGCGCTTGGCCTCGAGCTTGCGCAGCTCGACCCGCCGGATCTTGCCGCTGCGGGTCTTCGGTAGCTGCTCGACGAACTCGATCTCGCGGGGGTACTTGTACGGCGCGGTCACGCGTTTGCAGTGATCCTGGAGCTCGCGAACGAGCTCGTCGGATCCGCCGCGGCCGGGGCGCAGGACGACGAAGGCCTTCACGATCTGGCCGCGCTCGGCGTGCGGCTTGCCGACGACAGCGCTCTCGGCAATGGCCTCGTGCTCTAGGAGCGCGCTCTCCACCTCGAAGGGGCCGATGCGATAAGCGGCCGACAGGATGACGTCGTCGGCACGCCCGGTGAACCAGAGATACCCATCCTCGTCCCGCACCGCGCGATCGCCCGTGACGTACCACTCTCCGCGGAAGACGGCCTCGGTCTCCTCTGGCGCGTCGTAGTAGCCGACGAAGAGCGACGGCGGCCGGCCCCGAAGCGCGATGTCCCCCTCCTCGCCCGCCGCAACCTCACGTCCGCCCTCGTCGATCACGGCGACCTCGTGCCCGGGCGCGGGTAGCCCCATCGACCCCGGCCGGAGCTCCATCCCGGGGACGTTCGCGACGAGCAACGTGTTCTCGGTCTGTCCGTAGCCGTCGTAGATCGTGACGCCGAAGGCATCGCGAAAGGTCTTGATCACCTCCGGGTTCAGCGGCTCCCCGGCGGACACCGCATGCCGAACGCCGGACAGGTCATGGCGTTCAAGACGCTCGACCTTCGCCATCAGCCGATACTCGGTTGGCGCCTGACAGAGAACGCGGACACCGAGCTCTTGCAGCAGCTCGAAGCGCTCCTCCGGGTCAAACCCGCCTTCGTGAAGCACGAGCGGAGCGCCGCAGCTCCACGGGCCGAGCAGGACGTTCCACACCGATTTCGCCCAGCCGGTGCCGGCCGTGCACCACACAAGGTCGTCGGGGGTCGCGCGCAGCCAATGCTCGGCCTGCGAGCGCTTCGCGAAGGTGTAGGCGTGGGTGTGGACAGCCCCCTTCGGCTCCTTCGTCGTCCCCGAGGTGTAGAGGATGAAGGCGGGATCGCCGGCGGCCGTGTCTGCCGTTTCCGCGGCATCCGGGCGTAGACGCGCCTCCCCCGTGTAGACGACGTCGAGCTCGGCGTCGATCGCCTCGACTTCGCCGCGGGTCGCGTCGTCTGCGACGAGCAGCCGCGCGCCCGAGTGCCGTGCGCGAAAGGCCAGGTCGCGAGCTCGGAGCATCTCCGAGCAGGGGATCGCGACGGCTCCGACCTTGAGGGCGGCCAGCATGATCGGATGCCAGTGCCGGTTCTTTCCGACGAGGATGAGAACACGGTCTCCACGCCCGAGACCCCGATCTCGCAGCTCCGTCGCCCAGCCGTTCGTTGTCGTCACGACCTCACCGAAGGAGAGGTCGGTCGTCGCACGGTCGGTCCCGACGAGCCGCAGAGCAAGCCTCTCAGGGGCGGCTACCTCGACGACGTCCCGGGTGAAGTTGAACAGCTCCGGGACTCTCCAGAAGCCGTTCACGGCAGAAGCGCCGTCCAGCGACCGCGGTAGTCCTCGCGGACGGGATGGAAGACGTCGAGCACGGTTGCGCCGTCAGGCCCGCAGCGAGCGCCGTGCTCGATGCCGCCGGGAAGGACGTAACCCTGCATCGGCCCGAGCGCGTGCTCGACCCCCTCGACGACGAGCATCTGCACCCCGCGCAAGACGATCCCGAGCTGCTCGTGCGGGTGGCTGTGCACCGGGACGACGGCACCCGGCTCGAACTCGATCAGATTCAGCATTGCTCCCTCGCCGAAGAGTGGACGTCCGACGACGCCCGCGGCGAGCTCGAAGGACGTGACCTCCTCGAACAGGACGAACTGCGGCTCCACTGCGCGCCGATTATCGTGACGTCTGTGGGCGTTCGCGAGGAGATCCGCGCACCCGGGCTCGCCGAGCCCTTCAGCCACTACACGGACGCCGTCCGGGCCGGCGATCTCCTGTTCGTCTCCGGCTGCGTTTCCGTCGATGCCGACGGGAACGTGGTCGGCGAGGGCGACGTGGTCGCACAGACGCGCCAGGTGTTCGCGAACATGGCACTTATCCTCGACGCGGCCGGGGCCACCTTCTCGGACATCGTCAAGGTGACGCACTTCCTCACGAACGTCGACGACCGGCCGCTCGTCAACGAGGTTCGGCGGGAGGTGTTCGGGGAGACGCGCCCGGCCAGCACGCTCGTGGAGGTGAGCCGCCTCGTTCTGCCCGAACTGCTCGTCGAGATCGAGGCGATTGCCCGTATTCCGGGCTAGCTGGCGAGGCCGAGGGCATCCGCGGCCTCGGAGACCGCCGCATCGGCGGGTTCCAGCCGCCGCACGTCGAGCAGCCGGAGGCGCGGCGCCGCGCGATCGAACAGGGTGACGTTTGCCCAGAGAGCCTCGAAGGTGGACCACCAGCGCAGGCCGGCGGCGCGGCGGTGGCGGCGGTAGAGGGCAAGCGCCTGCGGTTGTGTCACGTCGCGCCGTCGCGTTGCGACGAGCGAGGGGCGCAGCCCGTGATGTGCCACCACGCGCGGCTCGTCCAGGTCGAGCAGAGGCTCGGTCGTGGGAAGCTCAAGGCGCGCGAGCGCGAGTGGGAGCCCCCGGCGGACGAGCATGCCGGCGGTGAGGCGCTGGCCGCGGAAACGCGCGAGTTGCTCGACCACGGCGCCGGTCTCGTGCTCGGCGACGTAGAGGCAGCCATAGGCGCCGGGATTGTCGTGGCGCCCGTCGCCCTGATAGGAGCGAGGGAACCAGAGGGGCCCGTCGGGATCGGATGGGCGGGCGCGGCGGCTCCAGGCGAAGCAGCGATGGAGGATCACGCGAACGAGTCGGCGCGTTCCGCACGGATCGCCCGCATCAGCTCCTCCGCCTTGCCGGCGCGGATCAGGTCGATCGGCCGTCGCTCGCCGAGCTGGGGGTTGAGGCCGAAGAGCCACGAGCGGGCGGTCTCCGGGTCGTAGATCCGCAGCAGGTTCGACCACACGAGCTCCAGGAGGTCGACCCTCTCTGCATTCAGCGGGTCGATGCCGGCGCCCTTGAGCCAACGCGTCACGCGTGATCGGCTGACGCCGAGAAGGTGGGCGACCGCGGCTCCCGATTTGAAGTCGACCCGGAGCGCCTCGACCTTGTGCGCGGTTGCGATCGGCATGACTCGAGCTTAGCGCAACAAGATCTGTTGCGCGGGTCGCCGAGTCTCTTTAGCGACCCTCGAAGTGCGGCGGCCGCTTCTCGCCGAAGGCCTCCACGCCCTCCCTGAAGTCGTGCGTCGAGCGGAGCAGGCCGTAGGCCAGCCCTTCGACCTCGAGGCCGAGGCCGAGCGGGCCGTCATAGGCGTGGTTCAGCACCCTCTTCGCCATCGACAGCGCGAGCGGTGAGAGAGCCGCGAGCTCGTCTACGAGGCGATCGGCCGCCATATCCAGATCCTGGGCGGGCACGACCTCCGTCACGAGTCCGAGCGCCAGCGCCTCCGCCGCCTTGATCCGACGACCGCGCATGATCATGTCCTTCGCCCGCCCGAGGCCGATCAGCCGCGCGAGACGCTGGGTCCCACCGCTCCCGGGGATCATCCCGAGCTTCACCTCGGGGAGGCCCAGCTCGGCGTCCTCGGCGGCGATGCGGAAGTCGCACGCGAGCGCCAGCTCCAGCCCGACGCCGAAAGCGTAGCCGCGCAGCTTGGCGATCACCGGTTTGGGGCACCGCTCCGCTGCGGCCACGTTCCAGGCGAGCCGTGACAGCGTCTCCGGCTCTGCCTCGAGGAAGCCCGCGATGTCGCCGCCTGCGGTGAACGCTCCCCCGGCTCCCGTCAGGACGATCGCGCGAACCGTCTGGTCGGTCCCAAGCTCCTCGAAGATCGCGGCGAGCTCCCCGCGGGCCGCCATCGAGACGCGGTTGAACTTCCCCGGGACGTCGAGGGTGATGGTGGCGAGGCCACGTGATGCGTCGAGGCCCAGGCGGAGGCCCTCGAGCTCCGTCACCCTGTCACTCCTTCCTCGCGCAGCGCGCGCCGCAGGATCTTTCCAGAGGGGCTCTTCGGCAGCTCGTCGACGAACCGGTACTCCCGCGGCCGCTTGAACCGCGCGAGCGCGGTCGACGCGAGGCAGTGGTCGTCTAGCTCTCCAGAGGTGACCTCGGCGCCCGCGACTACGACCGCCACCACGCGCTGGCCCCAGCGATCGTCGGGCGCACCCACGACGGCGACCTCCGTCACTGCCGGATGGGCGGCTAGTACGTCCTCGACCTCGAGTGGATGGACGTTCTCGCCGCCGGAGACGATCATGTCGTCCACGCGGCCCACGAGCCACAGGTCGCCGTCCTCGTCGAGGCGGCCGATGTCTCCTGTGCGGTACCAGCCGTCGCGGATCGCCCGCTGGTCTGCGTCGGGCCGGTTCCAGTAGCCGGCGAACGCCTCGTCGGAAGTCATGTCGCAGAGGATCTCACCGTCCTCGCCGAGGTGCAGGCGCGCGTTCAGCGAGGCGCGACCAGCGCAGCCGGGCTTTGTGGACTGATCCCGGTGCACCGAGAAGGTGTAGACCTCGGTCGATCCGTAGTGGTTGACGAAGATCCGTGGACGGAAGACCTCGCTGCAGCGCTCGACGAGCGAGAAGGTCATCGCTGCTCCGGCGTACGCAAGGCACTCGACCGAGGAGACGTCGTAGTCCTCGAGACGCGGGTGCCAGACGAGATCGTGAAAGAGCGTGGGGGCGAGGTAGAGCGAGGTCAGCCGCTCGTCCTGGATCAGCCGCAGCGCCTGCTCCGGATCCCAGCGCGGCTGGCAGACGAAGCAGCCGCCGACGAGTGACATCGCGACGAGCGAGTGCAACCCCATCGTGTGGTAGAGCGGCATCACCCCAAGGGTGCGGTCGCCGGAGCGCAGGCCGTGCTGGAGTGTCTGCGAGAGGCCGCCTGCACGGTCGGCGCGGTGTGACCGGGGCACGCCCTTCGGGCGGCCCGTCGTGCCGGAGGTGTAGAGCATGAGGCTCTCCTCGCGCTCGTCACGCTCGAACGCTCCCGGATGCTCGTCGGCGTCGAAGAGTTCGTCGAAGCGGTGGCCGGTCGTGCCGCAGACGGCCACTTCTACGGCCGCGGCCGCGCCCGGCTCCCCGAACGCAGTGGAGATCCCGGCGCCTGTGGCGACGACACGAGCCGCCGCGTCCCCGGTGCAGTAGTCGACGTCCTTCTGGCTCACGCGCCAGGAGATCGGGACGAAGGTCGAGCCCAGCCACTGGCATGCCCAGTACAGCTCGCAGGTCTCGCGGCGGTTGTCGAGGACGGCGGCGATGCGATCACCGGCGTTCACTCCGAGACCCGCCAGCCCGCCGGCGAGCCGCGCCGCCCGCTGTCGGAGCTGCCCATAGGAGAGCCGCACCTCTCCGTCCACGAGCGCCTCGGCGTCGGGATGCCGCTCCGCCGCGTACAGCAGGCTGAGGGCCAAATTCACCCGGCGCCTCCGGCGTCGGCACCCGCTACGCGAGCGATCGCGTCGACGATCGGCGAATAGCCGGTGCAGCGGCACAGGTGGCCGGAGAGGAGGTCCTCGATCTCCGCGCGGTCCGGCCGGCCACGGCCGAGCAGGTCGGTTGCGGCCATCAGGATCCCCGGCGTGCAGAAGCCGCACTGGAGCGCGTGGCACTCGTGGAAGGCCTCCTGGAGCGGGCTCAGCTCTTCCCCGCGCGCGAGCGACTCCACCGTCTGGACGCGTGCGCCGTCCGTCTGGACCGCGAGGAGCAAGCACGAGCGCACGGCGGCGCCGTCGAGGAGCACGGTGCAGGCTCCGCAGACGCCGTGCTCACAGCCCACGTGCGTCCCGGTCAGCCCCAGCGTGTGTCGCAGGAAGTCGGAGAGCAACAGCCGCGGCTCGACCGTTTCGCGATGGCGGCGGCCGTTGACTTCGACGTCGATCGAGGTCACGCGGCGTTCCTTCCTGCGGCGGCGATCGCCCGGTCAACCAGCACCTCGACGAGATGGCGCAGGTAGTCGGCGGAGGCGTGGAGCCCACCGTAGGGCTCGACCTGCTCCGCGGCGGAGGCTCCGGGCCGCTCGGGGTCGATCTCGAGCAGCGTCGGACGGTCGACGACCGAGCCGATGCCAACGCGGAGCTCACCGTCCCGGACGAATGCAGCGGCCATGCACAGTGCGTAGTCGCCGCGACGTTGCGCGAGCTCCTCGAAGGCCACACCGGGGCCCGTGTCGGGCCAGCGGATTTCGACGACGAGCTCGTCGGGCTCGAGCCGGGTTGTGAAGTGGGTGACGAAGAACTCGTCGGCGGGGATCTCGCGTCTCCCGCGAGTCGACGCTGCGACGACCGAGCCGCCCGCGACGAGAAGCGCGAGCGGGAGCTCGGCGCTGGCGTCGGCGTGCGCGATCGAGCCACCGACCGTGCCGCGATTGCGCGTCGCGAAGTGGCCCACGTAGGGAAGGCAGCAGTCGACGAGCGGCGAGACGCCGTGGGCGGCACTCTGACGCACGAGAGCGCCCACACGAGAACCACCGCCATCATCAGTGATGTTGTCAAGGTTGAAAACATGATTGATGTCTATCAGGACCGCCGGACGCGCCATGCGCATGTTGAGTAGCGGGACGAGGCTCTGCCCCCCCGCGAGGACCTTCGCGTCGTCGCCGTGCTCCGCCAGCAGCCCGACCGTCTCGTCCACCGTCTCCGGACGCTCGTAGCGAAACGGCGCGGGCTTCATTACTGGAGCAGGTCCCACACCCGAGGGGGGGTCAACGGCAGCTCGACATGGTCGATGCCGAGCGCATCGGCGACCGCGTTCGCAATCGCGGCGGGAACGCTCATCGTGTTTCCCTCGCCGAGGCCCTTCGCGCCGAGCGCGGTGAACGGCGAGGGCGTCTCGAGGTGCCCGATCCTGAGCGGGGGTAGGTCCGGGGCCGTCGGGCAGAGATAGTCCATGAAGCTGCCCGTGAGCAGATTGCCGTCCTCGTCGTGCTCGATCCGCTCGAAGAGGGCTGGGCCGATGCCGTGGGCAAAGCCGCCGCGTACCTGCCCGTCGACGAGGAGCGGATTCAGAAGACGGCCGGCGTCGTGGACGGTGGTGTAGTCGAGGACGGTCACTGCTCCCGTCTCGCGATCCACCTCGACGACCGCGACGTCGGCGATGAACCCGTGGGCTGCCGAGGAGGCGACGCGATCCTCCTCGTCGGGAGGCCCCAGGTTCGGAGCCGAGTAGAACGCCGTCTCCATGAGCCCGGCCTCGATGCCGGGCGGTAGAGCGTCCGGGTTCCAGTGGGCGAGGCCGGCGAGCCGCCGGAGTGAGATGGCCTCCTCACCGGCCCACGCCTTGCTTTCGCGGAGCTCGACCTCGTGCGGCTCGACTCCCAATTCTTGGGCGGCGATCGTTCGCAGCTTCGCCGCGAGCTTCTGCGCCGCGAGGTGGACGGCGCCGGCGCCGACGCCGGAGAAGCGCGACGAGTAGTTGCCCGAGGCGACGGTCCAGGCGCTCGTCGAGGTGTCGAGGCTCGTCAGCACCTCGACGTCTGCCGGCCGCACCCCGAGCGCATCCGCGACCACCTGGGCGCAGACCGTCGCATGGCCTTGACCCTGGGGAGTCGTCCCGACGCGGACGGTGATGCCACCGAGCGGGGTGATCAGGATCGTCGCGCCCTCGGCGTTTCCGGACTTCGGCAGACTCTGAGCCCGCTCCTCCGCGGTCTGCGCAAGGGTGATGTAGCCCATGTTCGAGATCGAAGGCTCGACCACGACCGCGAGGCCGATCCCGAAGAGGCGGTCCTCCGCGCGCGCTCGCTGCTGCTCTTCCCGGCGCTCCGCGTACCGCGACAGCTCGAGAGCCTCGTCGAGAGCGGCTTCGTAGTCGCCGGAGTCGTAGAGACCGCCGCTCGGCGTGCGGTAGGGGAATTCGTCCGCGCCCACCAGGTTGCGCCGTGCGAGCTCGGCGGGGTCGAGGCCGAGGCGCTTCGCCGCGATCGCCATCGTCCGCTCGAGCGGGAGGTAGAGCTGGGGGCCGCCGAACCCGCGATTGAGACCCGAGGGGCAGCGGTTCGTGAGGACGACGCGATTGCGCGAGACGACGTTGCGGACGCGGTAGGCGCCGCCGAGCGAGCCGTGCATCCGGTAGGTGGTCGCCGGCTCGGGGGCGCGGAGATAGGCGCCGACGTCGTCGACGATGTCGTAGCGGAGTCCGAGCAACTCCCCGTCGGGCGCGAACGCGGCCTCGACCTCGGTCTCGCGGGCGGTGGCGGTTGCGCTCCCGGCGAGGTGCTCGAGCCGGTCCTCCGTCCAGCGCACCGGTAGACCGAGCTTGCGCGAGGCGAGGCCGAGCAGGACGACGTAGACGTAGACGGTGGCCTTGATGCCGAAGCTGCCGCCGGAATCGGGCGGCGTGATCAGACGGAGCTTCGCGCCCGGCAGCCCGAGAGCTCCAGCGGCTACCGAATGAAGCGTGAAAGGCCCTTGGAAGTTCGCCCAGGCGGTGAGCGAGCCGCCCGCGTGGCTCCAGTCGGCGACGACGCCGTAGCACTCGAGCGGCGCGCACGTCCAGCGGGGGAAGGTGAAGCGTTCTCGGACGATGAGGGCGGCCTGCGAGAAGGCGCCGTCGGGGTCGCCGTAGCTGAACGTGCGGTCGGAGACGACCTCGCCGTGCTGCGGTTCGAGGACCGGCTCGAGCGGCTCGTAATCGACCTCGACCAGCTCGAGGGCGTCCTCGGCGACGTAGCGGTCCCGTGCGACCACCACCGCCAGGGGCTCGCCGGCGTACCGCGCGACCTCCGCCGCGGCCGAGTAGTAGGGCCGCACGCCCTCGACGCCCACCGGGAACGGCCGCGACATCGCGACGACCTCCGCGCCGGTCAGTACGCCGAGGACATCGGGGTGCTCGAGCGCGCGCGAAGCGTCGAGCCGCGTCACACGCGCATGGGCAAGCTGGGAGCGCAGAATCGCGGCATGTCCGGCGTGCGGGACGGGGGCCAGGTCGTCCATGAACCGGCCCTCGCCGCGCAGGAGCGCCTCGTCCTCGAAGCGCGGAATCGCGCGCCCGACCCACATCTCCTGGTGGGTCGCGACGTTCACGGAGGTGAGCTTAACGGCGGCCATCCGTCCGCCGAGGCGACCGATGCGGCACCGCAGCGCGCCCCCTCCGCCAGCGCCTTCCCGAGCCCCGCGCCGCGCGCGAGGGCGACCAGGAGGCCGGCCGCGAAGGCGTCCCCCGCTCCCGTCGCGTCACCGGGTATGGCCCCGGGCGAGGACGCGAGCACTGTGTGGCCGTCGAGCACCGCGTAGGCGCCCGCGGCGCCGCACGTCACGCACACCAGGCGGAAGCGGGCGCTCAGAACTCGCGCCGCTTCCTCCGGGTCGTTTCCGGTGAGGCGGCGGGCCTCGTCCTCGTTCAGGCAGACGGCAGTCGCGCCCTCGAGGGGTCGGCCGAGCGCTGCGACCCACGGCGCCGCTGCCCGCGCGAGCGCCTCCGCGGCGGTCGCCGGCTCGAGATAGGCGGACAGGACGACGACCTCGCCGCGCAGCGGGTCGGGAAGATCCGCGGCAACGAGACCCGCGCTCGCTCCACGGTCGACCCGGATCTTCCCATCCACGACGGCGAACGTTCCCGTGTGCGCGCCCGGCGTGGCAGGCGCAAAGACCTCGACGCCCCGGGCCTCGAGCGCGCCGCGGAGCGCGCTGCCCGCGAAATCGTCGCCGACTCGGGAGACGACGCCGGACTCCGCACCGCAGTCCGCGGCCCAGACGGCGAAGTTCGCCGCCGCACCGCCCCCTCTTACGCGGATCGTCGAGCCGTGCCCGGACCCTGCGATCGCGACATCGAGCAAGAGCTCGCCCACCGCAACTACGCGCGGCCGGTCCACGGCCCGAGAATAGTGGCGATGCTGCACGTGACGAACGGCGACGTTGTCGCGGCTGCCCTGCGCGCGTCGCGGCTCGACGGGCCGGTCGTCGCGTGGGACGACCCGCTGCACGAGGGCCCGGTGCCGGCGGCCCTGCCGCCCGCCGAGCTGAACGCGGTCCGCGCCGGCTTCATCGCGGAGTGCGGCTGGGCCACCTACGAAGACGCGCTCGAGCGGCTCGACGCACGCGAGCGGGTGCTGGCCGGCGCCTCAGAGCATCGGGAGGTCGTGCTGTGGTTCGAGCCCGACCTCTTCGACCAGCTCCAGCTCCTCCAGGTGATCGACCGGCTGCGGGAGCTCGCGGAGTCGACGCTCGTCAGCCTCGTCACGGTGGACGGCTACCTGGGACAGCTCGGCCCGGACGAGCTGGCGGCGCTCATTGACGGACGGGTCGCACTCGGCCCGGGCGAGTTGGAGCTGGCTCTGCGGGCCTGGGCGGCGTTCCGGTCGGCCGAGCCGACTGCGGTAGAGAGCCTGCTCGGCGAGGAGCCGGGGACCCTCCGGCATCTGCTGCCGGCGCTGCGGCGCCAGCTCGCGGAGCTGCCTAGCGTGGAGGATGGCCTCGCGCGGACGGAGCGCCAGATCCTGGAAGCGGTTGCAGAGGGCGCAAGGAGCTGGCAGGAGGCTTTCGCGTCCTCACAGGCCCGCGAACAGTGGATGTTCATGGGCGACAGCGCGTTCCTGCTCCACGTGGAGCGGCTCCGGCGAGGCGGCGCGCTCACGCGCGGCGAGCCGCTCGAGTTGACGGAGCTCGGGCGGCGCCTCCTGGCCCGCGCGGCGGACTTCGTGGCCGAGGCTGGGATCGACCGGTGGGTCGGTGGTGTCCACCTCGAGCGTGGATCCGTATGGCGTTGGGACCCGGGCGAGGGAGTGATTGCTTTCGACCGGCGCGGGTAACATCGATCCGTTCACGACCAGAGGGGACAGCACATGACGGCTTTTCGAAGGGGTCCGAAGGCCGCGCGAGCAGTATTCATTGCCGCGTTCCTCGGAGTAGCTCTCGTGCTCGTCGTGGGGGCGAGCGCGAACACGTACAAGAACACGAGCGCGATCCCGATTCCTGACGCGTCGTTGACCATTCCGCCGGTCGCTTCTGTAACCACATCGACAATCCCCGTCAGCGAGACGTCGACCATCACAAGCGTCTCGGTGTCGCTGATCGGGATCCAGCACGACAACGCCGACGACCTCGACATCGCGCTGATCAGCCCGGCGAACACGAAGGTCGTCCTGATGTCCGATGCAGGGACGAATCCGCCTGCAGGAGGACCGGTCCGGATCGTGCCGGAATCCCCGATCAATCCCGGCACGACGCTGACCTTCAGCGATTCCGGCGGCGTACTTCCAGCGCAGGGGACGATCCCCAGCGGCACCTATCATCCAGCCGACTACCCTGCGTCGACCGACCCGTTCTGCCAGGGTGAGACCGACCAGGCGGGGCCGTACACGACGACGCTCTCCTCCTTCGCCAACGGCCAGACGGCGAACGGCACCTGGACACTGAACATCAGAGACGACTGCGGTGGAGGAACGGGGAGGATCTCGAGCGGCTGGTGCCTCATCATCAACAACGCGTCTGGTCCGTGTCAGTTGCCGACGGCGGTCGAGCTTGCCAGCCTCCGTGCCCGCGTTTCACCGCAGGGTGTGCGTATGTCTTGGCGGACGGGGCAGGAGAGCAATATCGCCGGCTTCAACGTCTACCGCATACGCGCCGGGAAGGCGACGAGGGCGAACCGCTCCCTCCTCAGAGCGAAAGCAAGCGGCTCGACCCGGGGGGCCGGGTACTCGTTCACCGATCGAGCTGCAACGAGGCCGAACGTCCAGTACCGCCTCCAGGTCGTGCGCCTGGATGGGACGCGGGCCTGGGCCGCGATCGTCGTAGCGCGCTAGCGTCATCGCATGAAGTCGACGTGCCGGCCGCCGTCTACGCGGCCGGCACGAGCTCCGTCAGCTTTCCCTCCAGATAGCGGAGGTACGGCTCCGGATCGAGCCCGCCGCCCACCACGCGCTCCAGCGTCTCCGCTGGCGTGAACTTGCGGCCGTGGCGGTGGAGGTTCTCGCGCAGCCACTCGCGCAGCGGGCGAAGCTGCCCCGCCTCGATCTGGTCGTAGATGTCCGGCAGCTCGTCGAGGATGCGCTCCCAGATCTGCACCGAGACGACATTGCCGAGCGCATAGGTCGGGAAGTAACCGAACGAGTTACGCGACCAGTGCACGTCCTGCAGCACTCCGTGGGCATCGTCGGGCACCTCTACTCCAAGGTACTCGCCCATCCGCGCGTTCCAGGCCTCCGGTAGCTCGCGAAGGTCGATCTCCCCGCCGATGATCTCCTGCTCGAGCTCGAACCTGAGGATGACGTGCAGGCTGTAGGTGGCCTCGTCGGCTTCGATC
>JBBQDZ010000044.1:0-14301 GCA_038320185.1 Gaiellales bacterium | reverse complement strand
CCTCGCGGAGCTCCTGATCGCCACATTGAACGTGAACGCCATGGTCTGGGGCACCTCCCCGGCGGCAACCGAGCTCGAGCAGGTGACGCTGCGCTGGCTCGCCGGGCTGCTCGGTCTTCCCGAAGACTGGCACGGCCACCTCGAGGACACCGCCTCGACCTCGACGGTCGCTGCGCTGGCGGCTGCGCGCGTCCTGCGCCCCGGCGGCATCGTCTACGCCTCCGAGCAGGCGAACTTCTCCGTCGAGAAGGCGGCCCGTCTCGTCGGACTCGAGTACCGAACCGTGCCGGTCGACGAGGACTACCGGATGCGCTCCGACCTCGACCTCTCGGACGCCACCGCCGTCGTTGCCACTGTTGGCACCACGGCCACCACCTCCGTCGACCCGGTGCCCGAGCTCGCGGACGCTTGCGCACGGGCAGGCGTCTGGCTCCACGTCGACGCTGCCTATGCCGGTGCGGCGGCGGTTTGCCCCGAGTTCCGTTGGGCACTTGAGGGATGCGAGCGCGCGGACTCCGTTGTCGTCAACCCGCACAAGTGGCTCTTCACGCCGATGGACTGCTCCGCACTCTGGACGCGGCGGCCGGAGGTGCTCCACGAAGCCTTCTCGGCGGCGCCCGACTATCTCCGATCCGAGGAGGAGGTCCTCAACCTGAAGGACTACGGGCCGGCGCTGGGCCGCCGCTTCCGCGCATTGAAGCTCTGGGCGGTGCTGCGCTGCTACGGGCGAGACGGTCTGCAGCGGACGATTCGCGAGCACGTCCGGCTCGCGGCGCTCTTCGAGACCTGGGTGCGGTCCGACGCGGGCTGGGAGGTGGTTGCGCCGAGGCAGTTCTCCGTCGTCTGCTTCCGCCAGCGCGGCGCCGACAACGACGAGCTCGTGCGCAAGGCCAACGCTACGGGCGAGGTGTTTCTCGCGACGACGAGGCTTCGCGGCGAGCCGATCATCCGCCTCGCCGTCGGCAATGCCCGGACGGCCGAGGCCGATGTCCGCCGCGCCTGGGAGGTGTTGCGCGAGTGCGCGCGGTGATCTTCGATCTCTGGGATACGCTCGTGGACTATCCGGTCGAGCAGGCGCGCGAGCTCGAGCGCGAATGGGCGGAGAGGATCGGCGCGGACCGCGAGACCTTCCACGGCCGCTGGCGGGAGGGTCGGGCAGTCCGCGAGATCGGCTCGCTCGCGGACTCTTTCCGCTCCGTCGGCGTGCCCGACGCGCTGCTCGAGGAGTTCGCCGACATGCGTCGCGCCTTCACGCGCGGGGTCCTCGTCCCGCGGGAGGGCGCTTTGGAGACGCTGCGGGAGCTTCGCCGGCGCGGCCACCGCCTCGGCCTGATCAGCGTCTGCTCCGAGGACGTGGCGCTCGTGTGGGAGGAGACGCCGTTCGCCGGTCTCTTCGATTCGACTGTCTTCTCGGCGACCTGCGGGCTCCGGAAGCCGGACCCGGAGATCTATCTCCTCGCCTGCCGCGAGCTCTGCGCCGAGCCGCACGAGTGTCTCTTTGTCGGGGACGGCGCGAACGACGAGCTCGCCGGCGCCGAGCGCCTGGGCATGCGGTCGATCCTGATTCATCGCGATGGCGAGGAGCCCTTCTGGCCAGAGGCGCGCGAGTGGGCGGGCGCTCGTGTCACCTCGATTCCCGAGGTGCTCGAACTCTGCGCCTGACGGTCCGGGAGAGCGGCCCGCACGAGGCCGAGACGCTGCTCGCGATCCAGCAGGCGGCGTCGGTCGCGGCTCTGGCGCACATCTTCCCGCCCGAGCGGTACCCGTACCCGGCCGGCGCGGTGCTCGACCACTGGCGCTCCTTTCCCGGCCGCGTGCTGGTCGCCGAGGAGGAGGACGACGCCCTCGGTCTTGCCGCCGTCGATGAGTGCTGGCTGCTAGGCCTGTACGTCGTCCCCAGGGCCTGGGGAACCGGTGTCGGGCCGAGGCTCCACGACGACGCGGTGGCGGCGCTACGTGACACGCGCTGTTCGGAGGTGCGGCTCTGGGTGCTCGAGCACAACGACCGGGCACGGCGCTTCTACGAGCGGCGCGGCTGGAGGCTGAACGAGGACGTGCGCGTCGTCCCCTTCCCGCCGAACCCGATCGACGTGAGCTACACGCTCGACCTGAGCGCAGCGAGCGATGCGTCGTGGAGCGCGACGCGGTAACGCCACAGCGCGCGCTCCGTCTCCAGCAGCCTCGCGCGGATCGGCCCCGCGAGCTCCTCCGCGGTGCCCCATCTCGCCGCAGCGATCTCGACCGTGTCGCGCGGGTCGAGCTCCTCGGTGTCGGCGTGGGCGGAGAAGACATGCGTCGTCCAGGGCACCGCCTCGTTCGCGAAGCGGAAGACGGCCTCCGCGCGGACGAGGTAGCGCGTGAGCTCGATCTCGGCCCCGATCTCCTCGAGTGCCTCCCGCGCGACCCCTGCGCCGAAGTCCTCGCCCTCATGGATTCCACCCCCGGGCGTTCGCCAGACGCCCGGCGCGAAGTGCGGCTTGCGGATCAGCGCCAACCGGCGCCCGTTGAAGACGAAGAGCGTGACGTCGTGACGACGACTCGGGCTGTACCGAATCAAGGCGAGCTCGGGATCCGACACCTCGCCGTCCCATTCGAGCAGGGCCGGCTCGCCGAAGCGCTCCCGGATCGGTGCGAGGACGGCTTCGGTGACGTGCACGACCGGCTCAGAGCTGCCGCAGCAGCTCGAGTAACGCGGCCGGGTCGCCGAGGACGAGGTCGGCGGCAGCGCCCAGATCCGTCGGCGCCTCGGCGGAGGAGATCGCGACCCGGATCGCCAGCTCGAGACCGTCGAGACCGCGAAAGGCGTCGAGGTCGGTCATGTCGTCGCCCGCGTAGAGCGCGCGCTGCAGGCCGTGCTCGGCGAGGAGGCGGCGGACCGCCGTCCCCTTGTTCGCGTCGAGCGGCGGCCGGATCTCCAGCACCATCCGCCCCCACCGGGGTCGCAGACCGGCCTCCACGGCCGCCTCGGCGACCCGCTCCAGCTCGATGCGCGCCGCATCGGCGTCGGCCGTGAGCCGGTAATGGAAGGCGACGGTGAGAGGCTTCGACTCCACGGGCCACGCGACCGTCGCAGCGAAGTCGTGCACCCGCTCCGCCCACTCCCTCGCTTCGGGCTCGAGCTCCAGCCCGTGCTCGCCGACGAACAGGATCTCCTCAATCCCCACGATCCGAGCCGCGTCCTCGCCCGTGCGGCCGCTGACGCACGCGACGAGCCCGTAGCGCGAGGCAAGGCGACGGAGCTCGGTGCGCGTCTCCTCCGGCACGACCGCGTCTTCGGGGCGTGCGACGATCGGCGCGAGCGTCCCGTCCACGTCGAGAAAGAGGGCTGCACGGCCGGGCTCGGCCGCGAGTCGCGCCAGCGGGTCTCCGGCGGCCACGGACCTAGAATACGGCGGTGGCGCTCGTCGCGATCGGACTCGCCGCCGGCTTCTTCAGCGCACTCTTCGGCGTCGGCGGTGGCATCATCGTCGTGCCGCTGCTCCTGCTCTGGCAGCGCTTCTCCGAGCGCCCGGCCATGGCCACCTCGCTCGCCGCCGTCGGCATCATCGCCTCGATCGGCGCCGCCTCCTACGCCCTCCACGGCGAGGTCAAGCCGGGGGCCGCCGCCATCATCGGCATCCCCGCAGCCTTCGGTGCGGTCGCCGGCACCGCGGTTCAGCAGCGATTGGCGTCTCGAACACTGTCGCTTCTCTTCGCCCTCCTCCTCGTCGCCCTCGGCGTACGGCTCCTCGTCTGATGTGGGCGATCGCCGCCGTTGCGGTTCTCGGCTTCGCGGGCGGCGTCCTGGCAGGCCTCTTCGGCGTCGGCGGCGGCATCCTGTTCGTCCCGACCCTCACGCTCGGGCTCGGACTGACGCAGCTTCACGCGGAGGCATCGTCGCTGCTCGCGATCCTGCCCACCGTCGCGGCGGGAACCTGGCGCCAGCAGCACTACGGGAACGTGCGCTGGCGCTCCGCGCTCGTCATCGGTCTCGCGGCGATCGCGGGCGTCGAGGGCGGGGTCGCGATCGCGGAGGCGGTGCCTGAGCACGTCCTTCGTCGGCTGTTCGGCGCGTTCGTGATCCTTGTGGGCGTCCAGCTCGCCTGGCGCGCGCGGCGCCGCTAGTCCTATCCTCTGCGCTCGATGGCCGCACTCGAGGACGTCTGGATTCCGCTCGTGGACGAGCCGATCGGCGCCATCGTCCATCAGATCGAGGGCGAAGATCCCGACGTCGCAGCGCTCGTCGACTCCCCGCGTCGGCTGCTGGCCTTCCGGACCTTCGCCTACATCCGTGTCGGAGTCCTGCTGGGTCAGCTCCTCGTCGAGCGGGATCTCGAGCCCTACGACGGCAGCGAGACGTGGGTCGAGACGCTCTTCCGCGAGCCCCGTCTCCGCGAGCTCGTCGCGCGCGAGGTTCGGGCGGTCGCAGAGGAGGTCGCCGCCGACGCGAGCCTCGTCCAGGCGGAGCCGGTCGGTCTGGACGAGGAGGCGCGGGAGCGCTTCCGGCGCTTCGTGCAGTCGACGCGCTAGCGGGTCGCCGCCCAGGCGATTCCGAAGGTCGCCGCGAATCCGACTACCGTCAGCGCCACGCGCTTGGCGGAGGGGTGCTCGTGAGCTTCCGGCAGGAGGTCAGTCGCGCCAATGAAGAGGAAGAACCCGGCGTAGAGGGCGAGCAGGTAACCGAGCGAGTGCTGGGAGATCGAGATCGTCGAGCCGACGATGGCCCCGACGAGGGGGGCGAGCGCGTCGACTCCGAGCCAGCGCTTTGCCTGGCTGAGGTTGCCGCTCTGGCGCAGCACGAAGTTGACGGTGTTCATGCCGTCCGCGAAGTCGTGCGTGACGACTGCGAGGAAGACGAGCAGCCCCGTCCCGGTGCCGAGGCTGAAGGCGAGGCCGATGCCGAGGCCGTCCAGGAAGCTGTGCAGCGAGAGTCCGCCCGCGCCGAGCACCCCGACCTGCGCGTGCGCCTTCGCCTGGTCCGGGTCGTCCCGGTGATGGAGCACGAGCCCCCGTTCGGCGAGGAAGAACGCGACGAAGCCGAGACCGACGACCGACATGACGCGCCGTGGGCTTCCGACCGCGTCGAGCGCCTCCGGGAGGACGTCGAAGAGCGCGACTGCGACCACGACCCCGCCTGTCAGCGCGATCGCGGTCTGCAGCTCCCGGCGCAGGCGGAGCGCCACGAGCCCCCCGCCAAGCGTCGACAGGACGGTGACTCCCGCCAGCGGGATCGCAATCCAGCTCACGCCGCGCACTCTCGGCAGGTGCCGTAGATATCGACCTCGTGGCTCTCGGCGGCGAAGCCGTAGCGCTCCTTCAACTCCGCGGCCGCCGGAGCGGCGCAGAGCTCGGTCTCCTCCACCGAGCCGCAGCGGACGCAGACGAGATGGTGATGGTGGCCTGGATGGCAGCGCACGTATGCGGGGCGCCCCCCTCCCGGCAGCGAGCGCACCGAGCCGGTGCGGCGCAGGAGCTCGACGGTGCGATAGGCGGTCGCGAGCCCGAGGCGAGGGTGAAGACGCCGGGCTCGTTCGTAGATCTCGAGGACGGTGAAGCGACCCTCCCAGGCGGCGATCGTCTCGACGATCGCGCCTCGCTGGGCGGTCGGACGCGTGTGCACAGGTAAGGCGAGTGGGAGCGTCTGCCGTGCCGAAGCCACGCCCCATCCTAGTTGAGAATGATTCTCAAGACTGTTACGGTCCTGAGCCGCGCCTGGACGCCATCTCTCCTTTGCGCATAATGGATCGAGATGACGCGACGCCTCATCCTCGCGTCCGGCCTGACGCTGCTCGCCTTCATCGGAGCAGCGAGCGCCGGCGCGCCCTCTTTGGCTCAGAAGGCTTCCTCCTCCGCGCACGCGACGGCCCTCCGCATCGTCGTTCCCGGACAGGCCGGTGCCGTCGTGGGGGCGGTCTCGGCGCCTCCGGACGCGGTGGCCTCGGAAGGCGCCTACGCCTATCCCGAAGACGGCTCCGTGCTCGCCGCCGGGGTCGTCACCGCGCATGCCTCTGCGGGGGTGCAGGGCGCGGTGGTGGCGAACGCCTCGGCCGAGCTCCAGGCGCTTTCACTCTTCCGTGGCGAGATCACGATCGACAGCGTGACGGCCAAGGTCGCGGCCGCCGCCACTACCACGAGCGGCGGGGGCGACTTCGACGGGACGTCGATCGCGAACCTCGTCGTGCTGGGCGCGCCGGTCCAGGGGTCGCCGGGGCTGCAGGTGCCGCTGGCGGACTGGGGCTACGCCGTCGTCCTGTCGGAGGACGCCGTGCCGGGCACGACCGTCACTCCGCCGGGCTACCACGGATCGCTGACGGCGCTCGACGTGCACCTCACGGCCGACCACGGCGGGCTTCCTGCGGGGAGCGAGATCGTCGTCGGCTATGCGGATGCGGCCGCCCAGGCCGCTGCTCCGCCTCCCCCGACCGTTCCCACGACCACTGCCCCCGCGACCACACCCCCTGCCACCACGTCAGCGCCGCCGCCGCCGCCGAGCACCGCGCCGGAGACGACGGCGGCACCGCCCACGACCGTCGCACCTCCCGCTCCGCCTCCGCCCTCGCCGCCGAGCACGGCCCCGGCGCCGCCACCGCCTCCCGCGCCCAGGCCGGCAGCGACGATCCCCTCGAAGGCGAAGCCGGCGCCGCCATCGAAGGGAGCGGGCCCGAAGGCGACGGCGGCGAAGCGACCCGCGGTGAAGGCGAAGCCGAAGAAGCGCAAGGCTCAGCCGAAGCCGCCCGAGCCGCCCGAGGCGAAGCCGGGCGGCCAGCCCTCGGTGCACCTCCCGCCCCAGCTCGTGACGCCGAAGCTCGTCGCGGGCCCCTACGTCTTCCCGGTCTACGGCCCCTCAGGGTTCTCGGACACCTACGGCACACCGCGCGCCGACGTCTCCTGGCACCACGGCGACGACATCTTCGCCCCGCTCGGCGCGCCCGTCGTCGCCGTCGCGAACGGCACCGTGTTCTCGGTCGGCTGGAACCACCTCGGCGGCTACCGGCTGTGGCTGCGCGACCGACAGGGCAACCAGTTCTACTACGCGCACCTCTCCGCCTACTCACCCCTCGCAGTCAACGGCCGCCACGTCAGGGCCGGCGACGTCCTCGGCTTCGTCGGAAACACGGGAGACGCGGTCGGGACGCCCTACCATCTGCACTTCGAGGCGCACCCGGTGACCCTCCTCTACCTCGGTTACGACGGAGCAACCGACCCGACCACCTACCTGAACGCGTGGAAGCACGTCCACGACATTCGCTTTCGACCGGCGGCCGGCTGGGCGCCGCCGCCTCTCCCGGCCGGGCCGAACGGCAAGACGCCGGCCGCGCCGCCCCCCAGCGTGATCCTGCTTCAGGTCAACGACATCTCCTCCGCCAGCGGCCTCGATCCGGGCTCGCTCGAGCGCGTGCTGGACGGCGCCGCCGGCGAGGGCGACGGAGCGCTGCTGGCCCTCGCCTCACCCCCGCCGGACGGCGGTCACCCTGTGCTTGACGCCCGGTAGGGCCCCCCTAGCTCTCGTTCCCCGAGTTCGAGCTCGACTCGTAACCGAAGTCGTCGCTGCCGCCCCCGAACATCGCGTCGCGAAGCCACCGGCGCGTGTCGGGCCCGGTGATCGGGTTGAAGAGGATGCCGAGCGCGATGCCTGTCACCAGAAGCGTGGTGTTGCGCCCCTTGTGCGACTCCTGGCCCTGCGCGCGCCTCGCAGCGCTTCGCAGCTCGTCGATCGCCGTCTTCAGGTTGTCTTGGATGTCGCTGTCGGTCGCGACGCGGGTGGCGACGCGCGTGACGCCCCGGCCGCCCATCAACTCGTCGTAGACGTCGCGGGCCGCCGTGAACGCGTTCTTCAGGTTGTCGCGCAGCTCTCCGTCCTGGAGGGCCCGCTCGACGTACGGTTTGACATTGCCTGCCGCGTCGGAAACCTTGTCCTTCGTCTTGGCCATGCTGCGGTCTTCCTTTCGTTCGTTGACTCCACGGAGGGTTCTACCACCGAAGGTGTCTCGCAAACCGTGGCCACTCGTTCTCGGAATCGCGGCAACGCTTCTTGCGGCCGGCTGCGGCGGCGGCGCGAAGCCCGAGGCAACCCGGCTCGTACGCGCGGCGCGGTTCAGTTTCCGCGCGCCGCAGTCGTGGCAGATCGACCGCTCCGTCCGCGGCGTCACGCTGACACGCAAGCGCGGCGCTCCGGAGCTCCTGTCGGTGACCGTCTTCCCGCTCGCCCGACCATTTCGGCCCGCGCTCTGGCGGGAGGCGGTCGCCGAGCTCGACCGTGCGGCGGCCGGTGTCGCCGCGCAGGTGCACGGCAAGGTGGAGGCGAGGGCCACGGTCACGGTCGCCGGCGCCCGCGCCCGGCGCTACGACCTCGGATTCGCGCGGAACGGCGAGAAGCTCGGCGAGCGGATCGTCTTCGTTCTCCGCCGCCGCCGTGAGTATCAGCTCCTCTGCCGCTGGCACGCGCCGGTCCGCGGCGACGTGGAAGCAGCCTGCGACATGCTGAGCGCGTCCTTCAGGCCCGCCCGCTAGCCGCCTGACGCTCGCCCGCCGCCCGTCGCGGCCGGCGCGAGCCGCGGCCGTCGAGCGCCGCGGAGAGCACTTCCTCGACAGTGTCGACGAGAACGAAGTCGAGCTCCTCTTTCGTCTCGGGTGGGAGCTCGTCGAGGTCGTGCTCGTTCTCGCGCGGCAGGACGACGCGGCTGATGCCCGCTCTCTGTGCCGCGAGGACCTTCTCCCGGATGCCCCCGACCGGTAGGACCTGGCCCGTCAGGGTGAGCTCGCCGGTCATCGCCACCTCGGCCGAGACGGCCTCGCCCCGGGCCAGGGACGCGATCGCGGTTGCCATGGTCACTCCGGCCGAAGGCCCATCCTTCGGGACCGCTCCGGCAGGCACGTGGACGTGGAGGTCGCGCTGCGCGAACCAGTCCTCGGTCAGCCCGATCTGTGAGGCGTGCGAGCGCACGAAGGAGAGCGCGGCCTGCGCCGACTCCTGCATCACCTCGCCGATCTGGCCCGTGATCCGGAGTCGCCCGCGGCCCGGATACGCCGCGGCCTCGACGAAGAGGACGTCTCCACCGGCCGGGGTGTAGGCGAGGCCGGTGGCGACGCCGGGGTCGGACGTGCGCTTACGCACCTCTCCCGCGAAGCGCCGGGGCCCGAGCCACTCGCGCACGCGCTTCGCGTCCACCCGGACCTTCGTCGTGCGACCACGCGCGACGAGCGTCGCGGCCTTGCGGCAGAGCGTCGCGATCTGCCGCTCCAGGTTTCGGACGCCGGCCTCGCGTGTGTACTCACGGACGACGAGACGTAGGGCCGGCTCCGGGAGCGAGAGCCGCCTCGGCCCGAGACCGTGCTCGCGGAGCTGCTTCGGCACGAGGTGGCGTTTGGCGATCCCGAGCTTCTCGTCCTCGGTGTAGCCGGAGAGGTGGATGACGTCCATCCGGTCGAGGAGCGGCGGCGGGATCGCGTCGAGCGAGTTCGCCGTGCAGACGAAGAGCACCCTCGAGAGGTCGAACGGGAGGTCGAGGTAGTGGTCGCGGAAACTCGAGTGCTGCTCCGGATCGAGCACCTCGAGCATCGCGCTCGCCGGGTCGCCTCGGAAGTCGGCGCCGAGCTTGTCGATCTCGTCGACGAGGAAGACGGGGTTCAGCGACTCGGCATCGCGAAGCGCCCGGATCACGGTGCCGGGCATCGCGCCGATGTACGTGCGCCGGTGGCCGCGGATCTCGGCCTCGTCGCGCACCCCGCCGACCGAGATCCGGACGTAACGGCGACCGAGGGCGCGCGCGATCGACTGACCGAGCGAGGTCTTGCCTACCCCGGGCGGCCCCACGAAACAGAGGATCGGGCCCGAGAGGTCGTTCTTCAGCTTCGAGACGGCCAGGTGCTCCACGATCCGCTCCTTGACCTTCTCGAGGTCGAAGTGGTCGGCATCGAGGACCGCACGTGCCTCGTCGAGATCGAGGTTGTCCGCCGTCGTCGTGCCCCAGGGAAGGCAGAGGATCCAGTCGAGGTACGTGCGAATCACTCCGTACTCCGCTGCGGCGCTCGGGAGGCGCCGGAGGCGCGCGAGCTCCCGGGTCGCCGCCTTGCGCGCCTCCTCCGAGAGCTCGCACGATTCGAGTCGCTCGCTCAGCTCCTGGAGCTCGGCCTGCTCGGGATCGCCTTCGCCGAGCTCCTCCTGGATTGTCTTCAGCTGGTGACGGAGGAAGTACTCGCGCTGGCCCTGCTCGAGCTCGGACTGGACACGGGCGCCGATCTCGAAGACCTCCAGCTCGCGGGTGAGGATCGAGGCCGTCTCCCGCAGGCGCTTCTCCACGCTCGCGAGTCCGAGGAGCCCCTGTTTCTCCTCGGTCTTCAGGCGCAGAGTCGAGGCGACCAGGTGGCAGAGAGCGCTCGGGTCGGCGACCTGCTCGGCAGCCTGCCGCAGCTCGTCTGGGAGGTACGGGACGAGCGCGATGATGCGCCCGAAGAGGCCCTGTACGTTGCGCGTCAGCGCCTCGACCTCCTGCGACTCGACGAGCACGTCGGGCACCTCTTCGAACTCGCCGAGGAGATACGGATCGTCCCCGGCGCGGCTCCGGAGGCGGATTCGTCGGAGTCCCTGAACGAGAATTCGCAGCGTCCCGTCGGGTACCCGGATCAGCTTGTTCACGAGCGCGGCAGTGCCAACCTCGTAGAGGTCGTCCCACCCCGGCTCACCCGACTCGCTCGTCCTTGCGGTGAGGAGGGCTACGAGGCGGTCGCCGGCGACGACATCGTCGACGAGCCGGATCGACCGCTCCTGCCCGATCGCGAGAGGTGCGATCGACTGCGGGAAGACCACCGTCTCCTTCAGGGGCAGCACCGGCAGCACAGGCGGAATCTCGATGTCGCCCTCGGGCAGCTCGATCTCGAGGTCACTCTCGCTCACGCGCAACCTCTTCCGGCTGCGGCGAGGCCGCAGGCCGGCCACGACGACTCCGGGGCGCCGGCGCGGACCGAGACCCGGAGGTTGCTCACGACCTGGCCTGCACAGGGATCACGACGCGCTCGCGAGCCCTCGGCTTCGAGCCGACCGGGACCGAGATCCGCAGCACGCCGCGGTCGTAGGTTGCGACGGCGCGCTCCGCGTCCGCTTCGGGCGGAAGCTCGACGCGCCGCCGGAACGGGCCGTAGTCGATCTCCAGCTGCTGGTAGGAGACGTGCGCCAGCCGCGGCCGCGGCCGCTCGCCCTCGATCACGAGCGCCCGATCTACAGCCAGTACGCGAACATCCCCGGTCGACACGCCGGCGAGGTCGACGACGATGGTCAACTCGGGTGGGTCGGCGGTGCGGTAGCAGTCGACCTGCGGACGAAACCCCTGCCGCAGGCCAGCAATTCTCGGGATCTGCCAGAGATCGGAGAGCAGCTCGTGGATCTCGCTCTGGAGCCGGTCGGAGTCACTGCGGCCGCCCACCGCGCGAAGGGTAGCCTTGGCCGCCGTGATCGGCCGCTGGACGCGACTCTGTCTGCGCTTCCGCTGGCCGATCGTCGCCTTCTGGGCCTGCGTTCTCCTCGCCGGAGGCTACGGCTGGTCCCGGCTCGGTGCGCTGCAGTCCAACACCTTCACCGTCCCCGGGACCGACTCCGAGCGGGCCCGCTCGATCCTCCAGCGCCACTACGGCGACCGAAGCGACGGAAGCTACACGGTGGTCTTCACCGTTCGGAACGTTGCCCTTCCCGGCCTGCTCCCGCGCCTCCAGGCGGTGGTCGACCGGGCTGCGCGAGTGGTTCCGACCGGGCGGGGGACGGCTCTGCGCGTCGCCGGCGCTCACGTGGTCTACGGAGATGTCGTCTCGACGCTCGACCTCGCGAAGGCGCGCGGCCATGCCGACGACCTGCTGCGCGCACTCGAGCCGCCCCCCGGCACGCGGGTCTACGTCACCGGCGCCGCGGCGATCCAGCACGGGCTCGACCCGATCTTCACGCAGGACCTGAAGAAGGGCGAGTCGATCGCACTCCCGATCGCACTGGCCGTGCTCGTGAGCGTGTTCGGGCTCTCAGCGGCCGTGACGATCCCCTTCCTCTTCGCCGGTGCGACGATCATGGGCACGCTCGGGCTCGTCTATCTCGCCGCACACCGGCTGACCATGCCCACGTACGTCACGAACCTGATCTTCCTGATCGGGCTCGGCATCGCGATTGACTACTCGCTCCTCGTCGTCTACCGGTTCCGCGAGGAACTCTCGCGCCCCTCCCCGCCTCCGCCTCCCGCTGGGCGAAGCCCGGTTCCGGCGCCAAGGGAAAACGAGATCCGTAAACGGCACGAGGAGGAGGCGCTCGTCCGAACCATGCAGACGGCCGGTCGGGCGGTGATCTTCTCCGGCGCAACGGTGGCGATCGGTCTAGCGCTCCTCCTCTTCATGCCGCTCCCGTTCATGCGGGCGATGGGAGTCGGCGGCTTCCTGATCCCCGTCGTCTCGATCGCGGCGGCCGCGACGCTCCAGCCGGCCCTCCTGTCGCTCTACGGCGAGCGCGGAACGAGACGGTTCACGGTACTCCGGGGCCGGATCGGGCGAGCGAGCGAGGATGGCCTCTGGTCGCGGCTCGCCGCGTCGATCATGCGCCGGCCCCTCCCGTACCTCGTCGGGGGCGCCGCCCTGCTTCTCGCGGCCGCCGTGCCCGCCGCGGCGCTCCATCTAACGCCGGGCTCGATCGAGGGGATCCCGCGATCGCCGCAGGCGATCCGCGGGTTCGACATCCTCTCGGCGGCCGTCGGACCGGGGGCGATCTCGCCCTCGCAGGTCGTCGTCGACACCGGCCGGGCGGGCGGTGTCGACACGCCGGCGACGCGTGCGGCGCTCGAGCGGCTCGTGGAGCGCCTGCGCGGCGACTCCGAGGTCGCCGGAGTCTTCTTCGGGCCGGGCGGGCGCTTCGTCGATCCGAGCCGGCGCTACGCGCAGGTGATCGTGCCGGGGCGGCACGAGTACGGCGAGCCTCCCTCGCAGCGCTTCGTCCACCGCCTCCGCGGACAGATCATCCCGGCCGCGCGCTTTCCGCCCAGCGTCCGCGCGCTCGCGGGCGGCGGGCCGCCGCAGGGGGTGGACTTCCTCGCGCGAGCCTACGGCGCCTTTCCGTGGCTCGTCCTCGGCGTCCTCGCCCTCACCTACGTGGTGCTCCTGCGGGCGTTCCGCTCGCTGCTCCTGCCGCTGAAGGCGGTGCTCCTCAACCTGCTGTCCGTGGGCGCGAGCTACGGGATGCTCGTCATCGTCTTCCGCTGGGGCCTTGGCAAGGACGCGCTCGGCCTCTACCAGTACGGGCAGGTCGAAGGGTGGATCCCGATCTTCCTCTTCGCGATGCTCTTCGGCCTCTCGATGGACTACGAGGTCTTTCTGGTCACCCGCATGCGCGAGGCCTGGGACGAGGAAGCCGACAATGCGCGGGCGGTGGCCCGAGGACTCGAGCGTACCGGCCGGATCGTCACGGCCGCGGCGATCGTCATGGTCGCCGCGTTCTCGGGCTTCGTCGCCGGCCGCATCGTCGGCCTGCAGCAGTTCGGCCTTGGCCTCGCGGTCGCGATCTTCGTCGATGCCACGATCGTTCGGGCGATTCTCGTCCCGTCCCTGATGGCCGTCATGGGTCGCTACAACTGGTGGCTGCCCGCGCAGGTGGCGCGCGTGATGCGCATCGCGCCGTCGCCCCTTGCGCCCACGTCCAACCCTTCCGGCTGAGCCGAGTAGCATCGCGGCCGATGGCCGCAGAGCGCCTGAAGGGAGTGATCCTTGCCGGCGGGACGGGGTCCCGCCTCGACCCTCTGACCCGGATCACGAACAAGCACCTGCTGCCGATCTATGACCGGCCGATGGTGACCTACGCCGTCGAGACGCTGGTTGGCGCTGGGGTGATGGAGCTGATGCTCGTCACCGGCGGCACGCACGCCGGCGAGTTCCTGCGGCTGCTCGGGAACGGCCATGCGCACGGGATCGACACGCTCGTCTTCGGCTATCAGGAGCGGGCGGGAGGCATCGCGGAGGCGCTGGGACTCGCAGAACGCTTCGCCGGGGGCGATCGGATCGTCGTCATGCTCGCGGACAACGTCCTCGAGCGCTCGATCGCTTCAGCGGCGGCGAACTTCCTGCGCCAGGAGCGCGGCGCGCGAATCCTGCTTTCGCCGGTCGAGGAGGCCGCGCACCTCCGGCATCTCGGTGTTCCGGAGCTGGGCGCCGACGGCCGCGTCGTGCGGATCGTCGAGAAGCCGACCGACCCACCGAGCCCGTACGCCGTCACCGGCATCTACTTCTACGACGCATCCGTCTTCGAGGTGATCCCGCGGCTCCAGCCGTCGGGCCGGGGCGAGCTCGAGATCACCGACGTCAACA
>JBBQDZ010000043.1:0-14917 GCA_038320185.1 Gaiellales bacterium | reverse complement strand
GAGCACGCCGACGGTGCCCGCAAGCCCGGTCGCGTCCTCGAAGTCGTGCGTCACGAGCAGCGTCGGCAGGGCGAGCTCCGCCAGCAGCTGCTGCAGCTCGGCGCGCGTCTCGCCACGCGTGTGCGGATCGAGCGCCGACATCGGCTCGTCGAGGAGGAGCACCTTCGGCTCGCGCGCGAGCGCGCGCGCGAGCGCCACACGCTGACGCTCGCCGCCGGAAAGCTCGGCCGGGCGCGCGCGAGAGAGGCGCGACAGCCCGAATCGCTTCAGAAGATCGGGTCGAGCCCGCCGGCCGCCGAAGGCGACGTTGTCCTCGACGGACAGGTGCGGGAAGAGCGCGTAGTCCTGAAAGACGAGACCGACCGAGCGCTGCTCGGGCCGGAGGTTGCGGCGGCCGGGAGTGTCGAGCCACACTTCCGCACCGCATGCGATCCGGCCTCGCGCCCCGCGGGCGAGGCCGCCCACCGCGCGCAGCACGCTCGACTTCCCCGCGCCGGAAGGCCCGACGAGCGCGAGCGTCCCGGGCTCGACCTCGAGCGCGAGCTCTAGGTCGAAAGACCGAAGGGGAAGGGAGATGTCGAGCCGGAGCGTGTCCACCGGGGCCGGAGCTTCACCGCGACGAGGATGGCCGCGCTGATGGCGATCAGGAGCGCGCTGATCGTCAGTGCGACGTCGAAGTCTTGCTCGAATTGAGCATAGATCGCGAGCGGTAGCGTCTGAGTCACGCCGCGCAGGCTGCCCGCGAACATGATCGTGGCGCCGAACTCGCCGAGACCCCGGGCGAAGGAGAGCGCGGCGCCAGCGCCCAGCCCGCCTGCCGCGAGCGGCAACGCGATCCGCAGGAACGTCCGCGCACGCCCGGCGCCAAGCGTCCGCGCGGCGTCCACTAAGTTCGGATCGACCGCCTCGAAGGCCGCGATCGCCTGGCGCACGTAGAGCGGGCTGGCGACGAACACCACCGCGAGGATCACCGCGGCCGCCGTGAAGGGAATCTCGACGCCGAACGCCCGGAGCGTGGAGCCGAGCAGGCCGAAGCGTCCGAACGCAGCGAGCAGCCCGATCCCGGCGACAGCCGGCGGCAGGACGAGTGGCAGCTCCACGAGGCTCAAAGCGACCCGGCGGGCCGGAAAGCGCGGCGAGGCGAGCACGTAGGCAGCGGGTGTTCCCGCGATCAGAATCAGCGCCTGCGCGATCACCGTGGTCTTGGCGCTGACGATGAGCGCGTCGAGAACGACCCGGCTCCCGAGCGCGCCGAGAAGCTTTCCCGGCGGCACACGCAGGAAAACCGCGAGCAGCGGCAGGAGCAGGAAGAACAGCACGAAGGCGACGCCGAGCACGAGCGCGGTGACGAACAGGCGGTCGGCAAGGGCCCGGCGGGCTACCTGGGGCCGCCCGCGCTCGCGCCGCCGAAGCCGGCGGCCTTCAGCAGGCTCTGGCCCCGCTTGGCGAGCACTCGCGCAACGAACGCGCGGGCCGCAGCACGGTTCTTCGAGCCCGCCACGATCGCGAGCTCGTACCGCACCTTCGGCTGGGCCCACGCAGGCAGCTTGATCTGGACGACCTTCGACGCGACGGTGCGCGCGTCGGTGACGTAGACGAAGCCGGCGTCGGCCTCGCCGAGCGCCACCTTGGCGAGGATGCTGCGGACGTCGGTCTCCTCGGAGACGACGTTCGAGAGGACGCCGGCCAGGCCGAGGTTCCTCAGGATCTGTCGCGTGTAGGAGCCGATCGGAACCGTGGGCGTGCCGACGACGAGCTTGATCCCCGCACGCCTCAGGTCGAAGACCGAGTGGAGGCCGGCCGGATTCGAGGAGGGGACGATCAGGACGAGCCGGTTCGTGGCGAAGACGACCGGCTTCTCGACCAGACCCTTCGCGTAGAGGTCGTCGGGATACTTCGGGCTCGCCGCGGCGAAGACGTCCGCGGGTGCGCCCTGCTGGATCTGCGAGGCCAGCTGGTCGGAGCCGGCGAAGGAGTAGCGCGGCCCGGGGTCGATCTTCGGGAAGACATCCACCAGAGAGGCAGCGGCGAGGATCGTGATCTGCCCACTGATCGCGCCCCCCGCCGGGACGGCCAGCACGAGCGCGACCGCCGAGAACACGACGAGCCTCCTCATCGCTCGACCATCACCGAGGTCGCCTTGACGACCCCCGTCGCCGCCACTCCGGGCGCGAGCCCGAGCGCGTCCACCGAGTCGCTCGTCACGACCGCGACCACGCGCGCCGGTGCCGTCACGTCGATCTCGACCTGCGCGAGGAGTCCCTCGACGCGCACCTTCCGGACGACGCCTTCGAACCGGTTGCGGGCGCTCAGCCGGTGCTCCTCGCGCCCACGGATCCGCTCGATCTCGGCGAGCGGCACGAGCCGGCGGTTCGCCGAGTCCCTCTCCGTGCGGATCCGGCCGCTGCGGTCCCATCGCCGCAGCGTGTCGAGGCTGATCCCGAGCGTCCGGGCGGCCTCCGACGCGGGGTAGAGCTCCTTCGTCGTCACGTGAGGTAGGTATCCAGAAACGCCGAGGCGTGCGACTCGTCCAGAAGCTCCGGGAACGAGAGCCCCACCGAGCGGTTCGCGTGAAGGCGGGCCAGAACGCTCAGGTGCTCCGCCTCGCTACAGGCGATCCGGGCGAAAGTCGTCTTCAGGTACGAGTCGCTCGCAGCGTCGACCGCGCCGAGGTAGGTGCCGAGAAAGCCGGACTCGAGCTCGACCCCGAGCTCCACCGCGACACCGCGCGACCCGAAGGCGTGTGCGGGAAAGCCGTAGTCGAAATCGCCCGGCTGAGCAACCGGCTGGGCCGCTCCGGTGAGGATGTCCCCGACGCTGCGGTAGTGCTCCTGTTCGTTGAAGAGAGCTCGCCGAAGATCCTTCTCCGCGTCGCCGCGGAACAGCTTGGCGTCGAGCACCCGCGTGTAGAACGCTGCCGCGAGAAGCTCGACCGCGACCACGATACGGGCCTGGGCCAGGTCGCCGTCCCCGAGCCCGCCCGCCGCGCGTGCACCGCGCGTTACGAGACCAGCCGAGGCGGCCGTAAGGGCCCCGGCGAAGCCGACTCGTAGCAGTCCTGTCCGGTCGACGTGCACGCCGGGATCTTATACCTCGGCATTACCTATGCACATCATCGGGTACGCTGCGCTGCACAGGGGTGCCTCAAACGAGGCTGAGATCAAACCCGTAGAACCTGATCCGGCTAGTACCGGCGAAGGGAGCCGTGCACGAGGATGACACGCCGCAAACGGTCGCCGGCGAAGCCGGCCTCCGCCCGGCGGGGGCCGCAGCAACCGTAGTGGGCGCACCGCGCGAGAAGAAGCGGGCCAGTGGGGGAAACCTGGTTTCCCCCATTCCCAAGGAGGGGCTCACGGGGGAACCATCGGGTTCCTCCGTGTCCGAGTTCACCCATGCTCTAGAGCCAGTACCGGAGCGGCTGCGCGTGCTGGGCTTCGTCGACCTGCTGCTCCTCTGGGGGAACCTGTCGGTGAGCCTGCTCGTGATCGTCGCCGGCGCTCTCCTCGTGCCCGCGCTCTCGCTGAAGCTCGCGCTGCTCGCCATCCTCGTCGGCGCGCTCGGCGGCAACCTGATGCTCGGGCTCGCCGGGATGATCGGCGCGGAGGCTCGCGTGCCGGGCATGGTGCTCCTGCGCGCCTCGCTCGGGCGGCGCGGCTCCTATCTCCCGACCGTCCTCAACGTCGCCCAGAACCTCGGCTGGTCGATCTTCGAGCTCGTCGTCATCTCGACTGCCGCGGCGGCGCTCTCCGACCGGGTGTTCGGCTTCCGGGCGCGGCCGCTCTGGGCGATCGTCTTCGGTGGTGTCTCCGTCGGTCTCGCCCTCCTCGGGCCGATCGGCTTCGTGCGCCGCTACGTCCGGCGCTTCGCCGTCTGGATCGTGCTGGCCTCGCTCGCATACCTCACCTGGTGGGCACTCGACCGCTCGCAGCTGCACGCGTTCTGGTCCGCGCCCGCGAGAGGCGGCTTCCCCTCCTTCTGGCAAGGGGTCGACCTCGTGATTGCGAGCGTCGTCTCCTGGACTCCGCTCGCAGCCGACTACACCCGCTTCGCGCGCGACCGGCGCGGCGCGTTCTGGGGCACGGGACTCGGCTACCTCGTCCCGACGATCTGGATGTTCGGGCTCGGCGCGCTGCTGCTGCTCGCCAGGAACATCTCCGACGCCGCCCAGATTCCGGCCGCGGTCGCCGCCGGAGGAGCGCTGAGCATCGTCGCGCTGCTCGCGATCACGGTCGACGAGAGCGACGAGGCGTTCGCCGACATCTACTCGACCGCGATCTCGATCCAGAACCTCCTCCCGCGGGTGTCGCAGCGGCTGCTGATCGTCCTCGTCTCGGTCGCCGCCACGGCGGGCGCGGCGCTCATCGACCTGCGCAACTACCAGACGTTCCTCTTCCTCCTCGGGTCGTTCTTTGTGCCGCTCTTCGGGGTCCTGCTCGCGGACTGGCTGCTTGCGGGAGCGCGGTACACACCCGAGCGTGCCCTGGACGCCCCGGCGCTCCGTGCCGAGCAGCTCGTCGCCTGGCTCGCCGGCTTCGCCCTCTACCAGTGGCTCCTGCCCCAGGGGCCCGCGTGGTGGCTGCACCTGATCCACCACCACGCCGGCCCCGTCGACTTCACGGCCTCGCTCCCGAGCTTCGGGGCGAGCTTCGGCCTGGCGCTCCTCGCGGGACTCTTCCTGCGCCGGCCGCGCCTGCGCTTGGCGGGCGCCTAGGTGTAGTTCCTAAGCACCGCGCCCCTCGTCGCCCACGCGCTCGACGACGATCTGCGGCACCCGGGCGTGCGTGCTGAGCCGCAGGAGTGCGCGCACGATCTCCGCGCAGTCCTCCGGCTGGATCATCTCCTCGCTCGGGATGTTGCTCCACTGCGCCATCGGCGTGTCGACGAACCCGGGGCAGAGCGCGGTGGCGCGCACCCCGTCCGCGTCGAGCTCTGCGTTGAGCGTGCGCGTCAGCGAGATCACGGCCGCCTTCGTGGCGCCGTAGATCGCGAGGCCCGGAACCGGCAACGTGCCCGCGATGGAGGCGAGGTTGATGACGAGGCCGCGCGTCTCGCGCAGGAGTGGGACGGCCGCGCGCGTGACGAGGGCGAGTCCCCGCAGGTTGACGGCCAGCTGCAGGTCGAGGTGCTTCGTGACGAGCGAGTCGATGCGGCCGCCGATCCCGATCCCGGCGGAGTTGACGAGGACGTCGAGACCTCCATATCGCTCGCGATGCGCTTCCACGAGCCGCTCGCAGTCCTCTTCCCGCGCGACGTCGGCGGCGACCGCGAGCGCGCCGAGCTGCTCTGCCGCGGCCCGCACCTTCTCCTCCGTGCGCGAAGCGAGCGTCAATCCAAAGCCCTCCTCGCGGAGCATCCGGGCGATCGCGAGTCCGATTCCCGAGGAGCCGCCTGTGACGAGCGCGCTTCGACTCACCGGCGGGACGCTAACGTCTCACAGTGGCTCCCGCGACCGGCACGGCTTCGCTCACCGACCTCGTCACGTGCGGTGGGTGCGCCGCGAAGTACCCGGCTGCACGGCTCGAGCGACTCCTGGCGGGGTTCCTGCCCCCGGAGGCCGAGAACCTCCTCGTGGGGCTCTCGCCCGCCGACGACGCGGCCGTCTACCGGCTCGACGACGAGCGGGCGCTCGTCTTCACGCTCGACTTCTTCCCGCCGGTCGTCGACGACCCGGGCGACTTCGGCGCGATCGCCGCCGGGAACGCGCTGAACGACGTCTTCGCGATGGGCGGTACTCCGCTCCTGGCCCTCTCGATCGCAGCCTTTCCGGAGGAGCTTCCCGAGGAAATCGTCGCGGCCGTCTTCGCCGGGGCTGACGCGCAGGTGCGGGCCGCGGGGGCGGTGCTCGCCGGAGGGCATACGATCCGCGACGACGAGCCCAAGTATGGCCTTGCCGTCGTCGGCATGGTGCACCCCGACGGCATCTGGCCGAAGAACGGCGCGAAGCCGGGCGACCGCCTGTATCTGACGAAGCCGCTTGGGACAGGCCTCGTCCTCCACGGCTCGAAACGCCAGCTCGTCGAGGGTGCGGCCGTCTCCGGCGCGATCGCCTGGATGAAGCTCTTGAACCGGGATGCAGCCGAGGCGCTGCGCCCTCACCGGCCGAGCGCGGTCACCGACGTGACCGGCTTCGGCCTTCTGGGTCATGTCCACGAGGTCGCAAGTCGCAGTGGCGTTCGGGCCCGGCTTACCGCCGCGACGTGGCCCGCTCTGGACGGGGCCCTCGCGGTCGCGCGCGCAGGCGAGCGGACCGGCGGCGATCCCCGCAATCGCGAGTTCGCCGCCGCCCACGTGAAGGCGGTCGGCATCTCCGAGGAGCTCCTGACGCTCGGCTACGACCCGCAGACGGCGGGCGGCCTGCTCGTCTCGATCCCGGAAGCTGGGGCGATGGCGCTCGAGGCCGACTTCGCACGGCGCGGGCTCCCTCTTTGCCGCATCGGCGAGGTCGAGTCCGGGGCGGGCGTCTTCGTCGAATGAGGCGGTAGCCTGGGAGACGTGCACGTCGAGTCGACGCGCCTCGGTCGCGCCCGCACGTTCGAGGTCACGCCAGAGCTCTTCCGGAAGCTTGCGGTGGCGGCGGTGGTTGCCGTCTACGTCGTCGTCACGACCGGCGCGGTCGTCCGCCTGACCGGCTCCGGCCTTGGGTGCGACCACTGGCCACGCTGCGGGTCGACGCCGTTCCCCGAGAAGGGCGGGCACGCCTTCATCGAGTTCGGCAACCGTGTCATCGGCGCGATCACGATCGGCTTCACGCTCCTCGCGTGGCTCGCATCCCGCCGCGTGGCCGGCCTGCCGGCGCCGGTTCGGCGGCTCGCGCTCCTCGTTTTCCTCGGCACGGCGGCGCAGATTCCGCTCGGAGGCCTCACGGTCATCCTCCGCCTCCACCCGCTGCTCGTGATGTCCCATTTCCTGCTCGCGCTCCTGATGCTCGCTGCGGCCGTCGTCCTCGCGATCGAGGCGACGGGATTCGAGGAAGGGTGGTCGGCGCCCCTCGTTCCGCGTGAGCTCAGGCTTGCGGGGCTCGTCCTCGCGAGTGCTTGCCTGGCTCTCGTCGTGACGGGCGCGTTCGCTACGGCTGCCGGGCCGCATGCCGGGGACAGCTCCAAGATCGATCGGCTGGGAACTCCCACCGTCTCGGTTCCCGTCCACGCCGCTGTCGGCGGCGTCTTCGGCGCGGCCTTCGTCTTCGTGCTCGGATACCTCGCCGCGCGCCGCGCGCGTTCGGGACGGCTCTTCGCCGTCGCGACGGCGGTGCTCGCGTTGCTCCTCCTGCAGATGGCGATCGGCGAGACCCAGTACCACACGGGCCTACCGTGGCTGCTCGTGCTCGCACACGTCTCGGTCGCAGCCGCCCTCTGGATGGGTGTCGTGGCCCTCGCGACGCTCTTCTGGCGCCCACCGGCCTCGATCGGCCGTTGAGGCCCTCAAGGGCCTGTCCGGAAAGTAACTCAGGGCGCCTGACAGGCGCCACGCGGCGCGAGGCCGCGTCCTCGGTCGCGCCGATACGTCCGCGTATCGACGCTCCCTGCGTTCTTGCCTCGCACCACGTGTCGCGTGTCATCCACCGTGGCCACTTTCGGGACAGGCCCTTAACCGGCGCGTAAACTGACTTTCGTGGACGAGCTCCGGATCGAGCGGCGCCCGACGCTCCAGCGGCCCGTGCTCGTCGCAGCGTTCCGCGGCTGGAACGACGGCGGTCAGGGCGCATCGCTGGCCGGCGGCTACCTCGCGAAGACCTGGCAGGCGCGCCGGTTTGCGGACATCGACCCCGAGGGCTTCTTCGACTTCCAGGCGACGCGGCCGCACGTCTCGCTCGTCGAGGGCGAGACCCGGCGCATCGACTGGCCCGAAAACGCCTTCTACCACGCGCGGGTCGAGGCATTCGACCGGGACGTCGTCCTCCTCCTCGGCATCGAGCCGAACCTCCGCTGGCGGTCGTTCGCGGGCCTCGTCACAGACCTCGCTGAGGAGCTCGCCGTCGAGCTCGTGGTCACGCTCGGGGCGCTCCTCGCGGACGTTCCGCACACGCGGCCGGCGCCTGTCACCGGCGCAGCCAGCGACCCCAAGCTCGTCGAGGAGCTCGGACTCTCCACCTCCCGCTATGAAGGGCCCACCGGTGTTGTCGGGGTTCTCCACGACGCGTGCCGTGGCGCCGAGCTCTCCTCGGCGAGCCTCTGGGCGGCGGTGCCCCATTATGTGTCGCTGACGCCGAGTCCCCGCGCGGCGCTCGCGCTCTGCGATCGCCTCGGCGGGCTGCTCGGGGGCGAGATCGACACGCAGGAGCTTCGCCGAGCCTCCGAGACCTACTCTGAGCAGGTCAGCGAGGCCGTGTCCTCAGACCCGGAGACGGCGGCGTACGTCGCCGAGCTCGAGCAGCGGGCCGATGCGCTCGGCGAAGAGGCCGACATTCCCTCGGGCGACGCGATCGCGGCAGAACTGACGCGCTACTTGCGCCAGCGCGACGCCGACAAGGGCGGCGAGGGCGGCTCGACCGAGCACTAGGGGCCCTGGCCCGGGGGCGGGGCTAAGTCTCGGCCGGAACGGGGCTCGATGAGTCGGAGGCCTGCTCGGCGGCGCCGGAGCCGTTTTCGGAGACGTCCTCCTGCTGTGCAGCTTCAGAACCACGGCTGCTGCCGTTCTGTGCGGCCGGCGTCTGCTGCGGCGACGCACCCTGCTGGGAGCGCTTGCGGCGCCGGCGCCGGCGGGAGCGGCCCGGCTGCGCTTTCGGTGCCGGCAGGTTCTCGGCGAGCGCGGCGGCGACCTCCGGCAGGACTCCCAGTCGTTCGCGCGCCGCATCGAGGAGCCTCGTCGCGCGCGGTGTATACCCCTCGGCGGAGGCGAGGAGCGCGACGCCGACGTCGAGCGGCAGCTCTAGCGCGACGTTGACAAGCTTCGCCGCATTCTCCTCGTGCCGGTGTCCGCGTGAGTTCGCGAGCGCGCCGAGGAGCCGTTTCGCCTCCGGGTACTCGGCACTCGCCCGCCGGTCCTGAAGCTTGCGCGTCGCCCGGGCGAGCTTCCACGTCCAGCGCCCGAGGATCTGCTCGGGCGCGTCCGCCTTACCCTCGCCGAGCGCTCGAAGCAGGATGCGCACTCCCTGCACGCGATCCTTCTCCCACGGCGGCGCCTGAGTCACGAGCGTCACGAGGTCGTCGAAGTCCGCACGCTCGACGGTCATCGAGACCCTGTCGGCGAGCGCGATCATCCGCAGCCGCCGATTGGGGTTCTCGGCGGCGCAGGTGGTGAGGAACTGTTCGAGCCCGATCTTGCTCGCCCGCCCGTCGGCGAACTTCTTCGCGAACTCGGCCCGCTCGTCGAAGCGGATCTGCCTGCCCGCGATGGTCGCCCAGTAGCGCTGCTCGTCGTCATCGAGGAAACGCGGATCGACACGCTGCCACTCGCGCGCGATAACGCCGAGGCGGCGCTTCACGTCCGGCGTGACGGGGACGAGCCACGGCGCCGGCGTGAGCCGACGCCGCGCCCGCCGCTGGACGCGGCGTCGCGGCGCGGGCGTCACCCTCGCGCCCTCGCGGTAGAAGTCCGAGTCGAGCAGGGAGTGCAGCGAGATCACGCGCTCGTTGTGCGTCGCGCCCTTGGGAACGAAGTCGACGACGATCCCGGCTTCCTTGCGCGGATGCGTGCGCATGATGCGCCCGATCCGCTGTTGGTAGACGCGCCGGCTGGCCGTCGGTGCGAGGTGCATACACACCGTCGCCCGCGGCGAGTTCCAGCCCTCGGCGAGGAGCATCGCGTTGATCAGGATGTTGATCTCGCCGCGCTCGTAGGCCGCCAGGGTCTCGGCGAGGCGAACAGGCGGCGTCCGGCCGCTGACGGCCTCCGCCTTGAGGCCGGCGGCGCGGAACTCCTGCGCCAGGTGGTATGCGTGCTCGACGCCCGCGGCGTAGACGATTCCCGGCGTGGTGTCGAAACGGTCCCGGTAGAGGCTCGCGGCCGCCTGATTCAGAGCCTGGTGGTCGAGCGCCTGCGCGAGCGCGCGCTCCTCGAAGTCCCCGCCGACGATGGGCACGTTGTTGATCGCCGCGACGGGCGGCACCCGTAAGGAGCGCAGTGGCGCGATCAGCCCGCGGCGGGCGGCATCGGCGAGCGGCAGATCGTCCACCGAGGCGGGGAAGACGTCCGAGACCTGCTTGGCGATCAGCTGCTCGGTCGCCGTCATCCCGATGTAGATCGGCTCCGGGAAGCTGCGAATCGCCCCGCTCGTCTTGTCGCCGAGCGCAGTGTGGGCCTCGTCGCAGATCACGAGCTGGTAGGCGCTCCGCTCGAGGTTTCCGACGTGGCGAGCGAACCACGCGTAGGTCTGGATCGTGACGAGGTTCGGATTTCTCGGCTTCTGCCCTTTCTCGACCTGAGGCTCGAGGCGAGCCTCGTATCCCTCGGCCTTGAGCTCCCGGTTGAACTGCGAGACGAGCAGCCGCCGGTGGGTGAGGATGAGCACGCCGAGCGTCTTCGCCGCCTCGACGAACCCGGCGGCCGCGATCGTCTTGCCGGATGCCGTCGGATGGCGGAAGCGGTAGCGGCGGATCGCGCCAGGGTCCTCCGCCGTGGGCTCCGCCTCTTCGCCGCCCTCTTCGTGGCCGTTCTCGTCCTCGACCTCCTCGTCCTCCTCCTCGCCCACGGCGTGAAGTCCGTTCTCGGCTTCCTCCTCGGCGCGCTGGTTCGCGGCGATCAGCTCGGTGAGCATGCCGGCGAGCGCGTCGATCTGGTGGCGCCGAAGCTCGGTGCCAGAAGCGAGCCGCGGCGGCCGCTCGCTGAGCACTCGCTCGAGACCGAGCATCAGCGCGAAGCGGACCTTCCATTCGGGAGAGGGAGTGCGCCTGCCGGCGTCGATCTCGGCGAGTGCCGCGTCCAGCGCATCGCGCCGTGCGGTTCCGGGGGCGAGTGCCTGCGCAGGGTTTTCGTCTGGTCGCAGGAACGGTTCCCCTGCCCAGGCTTCGGCGCGGAGGGCGTCGGCCGAGAGGCCGTCGACTGCCTCCGACGCAATCGTCGGCTGCTCGCTGGTTTCTCGCACTCGTCGCGGCGCTTCCGCGTCCGCAATCTCGAAGAAAATCGGCCGCTCGCTCGCTTCCCCCTGCGAGCGCCGTTACTTCAAAGCATACCCGACGCGCTCACCTACAGTGGAGTTCCGGCCCCGCCGAGTCCGCCGAAGATCGCGAAAGGATTCTGCGGCAGAACCTCCCAGACGGCCTCGGGACTCGGCTCGACCTCGCCGTGGAGCCGCTGCGCGAGCGCTGCCGCCTCCGGCTGGGACGCCGCGCCGACGATGAGGTAGCGCCAGCGGCGCCTCACGCCGTACCCTTCGTTCTCGAGACGATCCGCGAGGTCGTGCGCCTCGCGGTGCGATTCGCAGGTGACGCGCACCTCCCAGGGTGAGTGACCCTCTGCGAGGGCCTCCTCCTCGGAGGTCGGCCCGGCGGGCTCGTCGTCCCATCGTTCCTCCTCGTGGAGCCAGTGCTCGAGTCGGACGAGCTGCGGCTCGACCTGAGCCTCCGCGAGCTCGACGGTGACGACCCGCTGTGCCTGCTCGGCATCGCGGCGCTGAGGGGCATAGACGAAGACGACGTTCCCGTCACGGGAAACGGCGAGTCGCTGCTCCCGTAGCTCGCTCGCCAGCTCGCGCGCCTCCGAGCCGAGGTCGAGGCCGAGCCGGCCGAGCAAGCCCGCAGCGCCGTCCTCCTCGGGGAGCTCGATGCGGAGCCGCCAGTCGTCCCGTGCCACGCCCTGACCCTATCCGCCCGCCGCCGCGGAGCCGGCACGCAGGTCGGAGAGCTTCCGCCCGAGGATTCGCTCGGAGACGCCTGTCGCGTCGAGGTAGGGGGTGATGCCGCCGAGGAAGAAAGGGTAGCCGGCGCCGAGGAGGAGGCAGGTGTCGACGTCCGCGGCTTCGGCGACGATGCCCTCGTCGAGCAGGCGCCCGATCTCGTCCGCAAGTGCCTCGAGAGCGGCCTCGAAAACATCGTCGACGGTGCGCGGGGCGTCCTCGAGGAGCGTAATCTCGTCCTTGCCCTCGGCGTAGTTCCGCAGGGTCGGCGAGAGCGGGAACCGCTCCGGGAACGCGTCGTGCATCGTCTCGAGCACATGGTTCGCCACGCGCGGGCCGACCATCTGCAGCAGCACGGAGGGCGCCATCGGCATGCCGAGGCGGAGGATCGCCTCGTCGGTGTCCTCCACCGGGGTACCGTGGTCGATCGCGTCCATGAGCACGCTCGTCATGCGCGTGAGCACGCGGTTGACGACGAACCCCGGCCCGTCCTTCACGAGCACGCCGCGCTTGCGAAGCTTCTCCGTCAGGTCGGCGGCGGTCGCGAGCGTGGCGTCGTCCGTCTCGGGCGTCCGGATCAGCTCCACGAGCGGCATCAGCGCGACCGGATTGAAGAAGTGCATGCCGACGAGCCGCTCGGGATGGGCGAGCTCGGAGCCCATCTCCGTCACCGAGAGCGACGACGTGTTCGTTGCGAGCACGCATTCGGGTGTGACGACCGCTTCAACGGCGGCGAAGACCTCCCGCTTCACCGGCAGCTCCTCGAAGACCGCCTCGAGCACCAGATCGCAGCCCGCGAAATCGCCGTGATCGGCCGTGCTCGTGACGAGCGTGGCGAGGAAGCGACCCTTGCCCGCCTCGTACCGGTTCTTCTGTACCTGCCGCTCGATCTCGGCGCGCACCTGTGCGACGCCGCGCTGCGCGATCTCGGCGTCGAGGTCGCACATCACGATCGGGAGCTCGAGCCGTCGCAGGAAGAGGGTCGCGAGTTGCGTGGCCATCAGCCCGGCGCCGACGATGCCGATCCTGCCGACCCGCCGAGGCTCGACGTTCGGGAGGCCTGCGCGGCGCTTGGCGCGAAACTCGACGAGATCGAAGGCGTAGACCGATGCCTGGGCCTGGCGGCTCGGCAGCAGCTCACGCAGCGCCTCCTCCTCGGCGCGATAGCCGTCTTCAAGAGTCCACGTGACCGCACCTTCGATCAGGTCGAGTGCGCGGTAGGGCGCAGGCGCGGCGCCGTGAAGCGAGTCGTCGAGCTGGGAGCGCGCGCGCCGGACGATCTCGGAGGTCTGGGAGAGGTCGGCGTCGGCCCGCTCCGTCCCGCCCTGTCGAACGAGGTCGACCGCGAAGGCGATCGACTCGTCGAGGAACTCGGCCGGCCCGAGCAGCCGGTCGGCGAAGCCGAGCTGGAAGGCCTCCGCCGCGTCGAGCATCCTGTTCTGACGGAGCGGGTTCTCGACGATGAAGCGGACGGCGGTCGCAGGACCGACGAGGCGCGGCACGAGCTGCGTACCACCCCAGCCGGGAAGGATCCCGAGGAAGCATTCGGGCGCCGCGAAGTGACGGACGCCGCTCGAGATCGTCCGCGCGTCGCAGTGGAGGGCGATCTCGACGCCCCCGCCGAGGCAGGCGCCGTTGATCGCGGCAACCGTGGGATACGGCAAAGCGCGGAGAGCGCCGAACAGCTCGTGGCCCGCGCGACTTCCCTCGACCGCGAGTTCGCCAGTCGCGCCCTTGAACCCGTGGATGTCGGCGCCGGCCGCGAAGACGAACGGCTTGCCGGTGAGCACGAGGCCGGCCCAGTCGCCGACCTCGAGCCGCGGAAGCAGGCGCGCGAGGGATTCGAGCGCGGGGCGCCCGAAGGTCGTCGGCTTCGTATGGTCGGCCCCGTTGTCGATCGTCACGAGCGCGAGCGGACCGACCGAGGTCGCGATGCGGCGGAGCTTGAACTCGGTGTCAGGCACGAGAGTTCTCCCAGAGGAGTGCCGCGCCCATTCCCATCCCCACGCAGAGCGCGGTGAGGCCGAAGCGCGCGTCTGGCCGCTGCTGAAAGCCGTAGGCGAGCTGCGCCATCAGGCGGACACCGGTTGCAGCGAGCGGGTGGCCGCAGGCGATCGCGCCGCCATAAGGGTTCAGCCGCTCGTCGCCGGGATCGACCCCCAGCTCCTCGCACCAGGTCAACACCTGGATCGCGAACGGCTCGTTGAGCTCGAAGAGCCCGATTTCGTCGAGGTCGAGCCCCGCCTGCTCGAGCACCCGCCGTGTGGCCGGTACAGGCCCGAGTCCCATCAGCTCCGGTTCCACCCCCGCGTAGGCGAACCCGACGAGGCGCATCCGCGGCTCGAGTCCGAGCTCGCCGGCCGCCAGCTCGGAGACGAGGAGGCAGACCGTCGCGCCGTCGGTGAGGCCGGCCGAGTTACCCGCCGTCACGCGACCGCCGGCACGGAAGGGCGTGGGAAGCGTGGCGAGGCCCTCCAGGGAGGTCTCTGGCCGGAGGAACTGGTCGCAGTCGGCGAATGACCACCCCTCGTCTGTGAAGACCGACATCGGCACGACCGTCTCGGCCATGACGCCGTCCTGCCAGGCGGCGGCTGCCCTCCGCTGCGACCGTACCGCGTAGGCGTCGGCGTCCTCCTTGCCGAGCTGCGGGAAGCGGTCGTGCAGGTTCTCGGCCGTCGCCCCCATCGTGATCGCCGAGGTGTCGACGAGCCGCTCGGCGACGAAGCGAGGATTGAAGTCGACGTCGTCCCCCATCGGATGGTGTCCCATGTGCTCGACCCCGCCGGCCAGGACGACGTCGGTCGCGCCCATCGCGATCTCGCCTGCCGCCGCGGTAACGGCGGTGAGCGCGCCGGCGCACATGCGATCGACCGCGAACCCGGGAACGGTGTGCGGAATGCCCGCGAGGAGCGCGACGTCACGCCCCAGGGTCAGGCCCTGGTCACCGACTTGTGCGGTGGCCGCGAAGGCGACCTCCCCGATCCGCTCGGGAGGCAGGTTCGGGTTGCGGCGCAGGAGCTCGCGCACGACCTTGACGGCCATGTCGTCGGCGCGGGTGCGCCAGAAGAAGCCGGAAGGCCCGGCCTTGCCGAAGGCGGTCCGGCAACCGTCGACGTAGTACACCTCGCGCAGTTCGCGCGCCAT
>JBBQDZ010000042.1:0-15179 GCA_038320185.1 Gaiellales bacterium | reverse complement strand
ATGTGGATCGCGGATCAGCACCTTGACGATCTCGAGGATCTGACGTTCGGCAAGGCGCAGCTGCGAGACGACTGTGCCGGGACGGATGCCCGAGAACCCGTACTGGGCGAGCGCCTGGCTCGCCGCTGAGCGCAGCGGGCGGATGCTGATGCGGCCAAGGCGAACGCGAGGCTCAATCCCGTAGAAGAGGTTCTGGGCAACGGACAGGTGCGGGATGAGGCTGAGCTCCTGGAAGACGGTGCCGATGCCGGCCCTCGCGGCTTCGGCGGGAGAACGGAGCTGGAGGCGATCGCCGTGGAGCGTTATCTCGCCCGCGTCGGCCGCGAACGCGCCCGAGAGGATCTTGATGAGCGTGCTCTTGCCGGCACCGTTCTCACCGACTAGGCCGTGCACCTCGCCAGGGAAGCACTCCAGGTTCGCGCCGTCGACGGCATGAACGCCGCCGAACGCCTTGAAGATGGCGGCGAGGACTAGGTCCGGAGACCCAGTCCTCGCCGACTGCTGACTCTGACCTTCGTTGATCAACGACCTCGCGTTCTTACCGCTTGGCCGCTGCCTGCTGCGCGCTGATCTTGTACTGCGGCAGCGTGTACGGGAGCGCGAGGCCCGGGGCAAGCGCGGGGAACGCGTTCTTCCCGATTACGATCCTCTGGACGTCACCGCCCGGGTTGTCGATCTTGACCGCCGGCCCGGAGACGTACACCGTCCACGCGACCGGGATGTCCTTGCTCTTCGAAGGAACGGGCTTGCCGTCCATCGCGTCCAGGCCGAGCTTCAGTGCCTGCTGGACCACGATCGGCGCGCCGCTCAGGATCGCGCACGGCGCCTTCAGCTTCGCGCACGCGACGAGCTCCCCGTTGTACCCGTAGCAGGTGGTGGGCACGACCTTCTTGCCCGCCTGCTTGAACGCGTTGAAGACGGCCGTGCAGTAGCCCTGGCTGTGAACGCCGGCGACGTCCGAGTGGCCGGCCAGCAAGCTCGAGACCGCCTCCTGGGTGGGGCCGATCGAGTACTTGCCGTCGTACTCACCGAGGACCTTGACGTTCGGGCCGTACTTCTTGAGGCCCTTCAGGAAGTTGTCATGGATGATCGCCGAGATGGGCGCCCCGGGCAGGCCCCGGTCGACGAAGATGCCGCCCTTGTTCTTGAGGATCTTCCCCATCCACTGGCCGATCGCCCGCTGACCGACGCCGTGATCCTGCAAGACGCGCCAGGCGCAGGGCTCGGTCACCGGCTGGTCGAACGAAATGACCTTGATCCCCGCCGCACAGGCCCTCTTAATTGTGGGGTTCAGCGCAGTCGGGGAGCCGGCGTCGATCAGGATCACATCGGGCTTCGACGAGACGATGTTGTTCAGATCCGCGATCTGCGCCTGGGTCGTCGTCTGCGAGTTCACGACCTGAAGCGTGATCCTGCCCTTGAACGGCGGGAGCTTCGCAGTCAGCTGGGCGAGCCGCTCCATCTGGGGTCGCCAGTCGTTCCCCAGGAAGTTGTTGCTGAGGACGAACTTGTAGACCTTCGCCTTCGTATTGACGGTCTTCCCGCCGCTGACGCCCGGCAGGAGAAGCGCAAGGGCAACTGCGAGCGCGCTGACCGCGATCAGTACACCAAGCCCCCGCTTCTTCGGAATCCGACTCATTTCTACCTCCATTTTCTTTCTCGAACGGGACGACAGCCATTCTCGACCAGGCTCACACCTCCGGTCTAGGGGCGGGGCGGCGTTCGGGACGGCTTCGCACGCGGACCATCCGGGACTACACGTCCCCGCTCGAGGGCCAGCGCTCGATCGAGCGCTTGATGGCGCCGACGACGGTCTCGACCTGCGGGAGCAGCGCCTCCATCAGTTGTGGCGCATGCGGAATCGGGGCGTGGGCCGCCGTCAGTCGCGTGACTGGCGCGTCGAGGTACTCGAAAAGGTCCTCCTGGATCGAGGCGGCGATCTCGGAGGCGACGCTTGCGTACGGCGGCTCCTCCGTGACGACGACCGCGCGACCCGTCTTGCGCACGGACTCCGCGATCAGATCCGTGTCGAGCGGGAAGATCGAGCGCAGGTCGATCACCTCCGCGTCGACGCCGTCCGCGGCAAGGAGCTCCGCGGACTTGAGCGCCTTCTGCACGACGATCCCCGAGGCGATCACCGTCACGTGCCGTCCGGGCCGGGCGACGACCGCCTTCCCTATCGGGACGAGGTCGTCGGGGCCGCCGACCTCACCGCGGGCGCCTGTCAGCCGCTTGTGCATGAAGAAGATGACCGGGTCCTCGCCACGGAGGGCCGACTTGAGGATCCCCTTGGTGTCCGCAGGGTTCGACGGCATCACGACTACAAGGCCCGGCGTGTGCATGAACCAGGCTTCGAGGCTGTTGTTGTGCTGGGCGGCGTAGAGAGCGACGCCAGACGAAGCGCGGATGACGAGGGGCAGGGGTTTTCCCCAGAGGTAACGCGACTTCGCCGCCTGGTTCGCGATCTCGTCCATCGCGCCGAAGGCGAAGTCCATGAAGTTGAGGTCGATCACCGGCCGCATGCCGTTCATCGCCGCTCCGACGCCGGCGGCGACCATCGCGGCCTCCGAGATCGGCGCGTCGATGACGCGATCGTGGCCGAACTCGGTCCCGATTCCTTTCACCTGTGCGAAATGCCCGCCGCGGATGAACAGATCTGTGCCGAGCACGAAAATCGTCTCGTCACGGGTCATCTCCTCGCGCATTCCCTGCTGGAAGGCCTGACCGACGGTCATGAGCTCGCTCATCGGGCGGCCGGCCCTCTCGGGTCGAACGGCAGCGCCGTGACGCCGAGCGTTGCCGTCTCCAGGTCGGGGGTCGGGGACTCGTCAGCGAAGCGAATTGCGTCCTCGACCGTCTCCTTCGCCTTCGCCGCAAGGGCGTCGAAGCGTCCGGCCTGGAGCCGACCGGCGTTCTCGAGCGCGCGCCGTAAGCGCTCGATCGGATCCTTCGTGCGCCGCCAGCGCTCGACCTCCCGCTCCTCGCGGTAGTTCGCGACCTCGCCCGTGTTGTGCCCGCGGTAGCGGTATGTGACCGCCTCGATGAAAGAGGGACCCTCGCCGCGAGCGGCCCGCTCCCGTGCCTCGCGGGTGGCCCGGTAGACGGCACAAACGTCCTGGCCGTCGACCTGGACGGATGGGAGGCCGAAACCCGCCGCCCGCCTCGCGATCGAGCCGTCGAGCGCGGCCGAGCGTCCGATGAAGGTCTCGACCGCGTACTGATTGTTCTCGCAGAATGCGACCAGCGGGAGCTTCTGGACGGCGGCGAAGTTGATCGACTCCCAGGTCCGGCCGGTGTTTGCGCCACCCTCGCCGAAGAAGCCGACACAGACCTGGCCGGTCTTGCGGAGCTTCGCCGCGAGTGCCGCCCCCATCGCGATCCCGACGGGCGCGCCGACGATCCCGTTCGACCCGAAGTAGCCGAGCGAGAAGTCGTTCAGGTGCATCGTGCCGCCGCGACCGCCGGCGCAGCCTGTGGTGCGTCCCCAGAGCTCGGCCATCGCAACGCGCGGGGTCATTCCCTTTGCAAGCGCGTGGTGATGCGGACGATGCGGGCTGGCAACCAGGTCTCCCGCCTCGAGCGCCCGGATCGCCCCGACAGCGACCGCCTCCTGCCCCGAAGCTTGATGGACGCCGCCGGGGATCTGGTTTCCGCTCGTCGTCAGCGGCTCGAGCGACTCCTCGAACTCGCGGATTACGAGCATCGTCTCGAGCCATTCCTCGAGCTCGTCGAGCGCCACGCCCTCGAGCTGGATCTCGATCAGGTCCTCGCACTCTGTCACGGTTTGCGTCTCGTTCATCCCGCTCCTTTAGAAGGGCCCCTGATGCCCTCGGCGGCCTCTGCAAACGCGACGAGGAGGCGCGCAGCACCCGCCCCGTCAACTGATCTATGGTCGACGTTCAGCGTCGCATGAAACGTCGTCCTGACGCTCAGGGTACGGTCGCCATCCGCCACGACGCGCGGCACCGCCCGCCCAACCGTCAGCAGGCTCGTCTGGCCGAGCGCGATGATCCCCGTGAAGTGGTCGATTCCGAAGGCGCCGAGGTTGGAAAGCGTCGACCGAGGGGTCGTCTCGAGGTCATCGGGACTAAGCCGCCCGGCGCGGGCTCGCTCGACCGCCTCGCTGCGCGCGCGGGCGAGCGACAGCGCGTCCAGGGCAAGAACGTCTCGTACGACCGGGATCACGACGCCGTGCGGCGTGGCGACCGCGAGGCCGATGCTGCTTTCTCCGGAGCCGCCGCGCAATCCAAGGGCGAGCGCGCGAAGGAGCAGGTCGGTGAAGGTCGGGGTCGGCTCTCCGCCGGCCGCCCGCAGGGTCTGGAGCGCCGCGAGCATCGGCTCGGCGTCCACTTCGCGGGTGACGGCGAAGTGCGGGATCTCGCGCCACGACTCCGCGACTTTGGCGGCGATCAGCGGGCCGAAGCGGGCAGGCGCCGGGGCGGCCGCGGCACGCTCCGCCGCAAGCCGCCGCGCGCGCGGGCTCTTGGCGTGAGGATCGCGGACCTCGGCGGTTCCCGGCTCGGACACGGCGGCTGTGGAGGGAGAAGGCGACTTGTTTGCCGACCGCTCAGGAGCGGGTGGAGCGGCCGTCGGGACGACAGCATCCTCCCCTTCGGCGACGACCTGGACGATCACCGTTCCGACTGGGACGATCGCGCCGGGCTCGACCAGATGATGCCCCAGACGCCCCGCCACCGGGCTTTCGAGGTCCATCGTTACCTTGTCGGTCTCGATCTCGGCCACCGGATCGGCCGCAGCCACCTCATCGCCCGGCTGCTTGAGCCACTTGACGAGGAGCGCCTCCGTCATGGCGACGCCGATCGAAGGGATCGCGATCTCGGCCATCAGCGCCCGGGCCGCACCTGAAGCCTCGCTGCTATCTCCCCTCTCCTTCCGGCTTGCGACTGCGGATGGAATCGTTCCCGCGACGCTAGCGCGATTTGCCCCGACCCGTCAAGGAGGTGCGTATGATCGGGCCGCGGAGTGAACGAGGTACCCCGATCGACCGCCGAAGAAGTCCAGCGCACCGCGACCGCGCTGCGCCGCGAGGGCCTCGACTTCGCGCTCCTCTCGAGCCCGACCAACGTGACGTATGCCGCCGGATTCGAGGCTCCAATCCAGCTTGGCCCTATCTCGGACATCGCATCGTGGCTCCCGCTCGTCCTCCTGCTGGTCTCGGCGGAGGGAAGCGGCGTACTGATCGCCGCCGATGCCTACGTCCCCCTGGCCACGAAGGGCTGGTTCACCGAGGTGAAGCCGTTCGACTCGCTCGGCCACTTCGAGGAGCTCGATCCTCCCGCCTCCTTCAGGGCGGCGCTCGGTTCAGCACTCCGGGTCGCCGGGCTCGATGCCGGCCCCGCCGTTCTCGGAGTCGAGCCGTCCCTCCCGCTGCTGGCACACGAGCTACTCCGTTCGGAATTTCCGGCGCTCGAGCTGCGCGACGCCTCGCCGGCACTCGAGCAGGCCCGCTCGATCAAGACGGCGCGCGAGATCGGCCTGCTGCGCGAGGCTGCACAGGTGGCGAGCGCGGCGCAGAGACGTCTGTGCGAGCTCGCCGCGGCGACCTCGGTCCCGGCGTCCGATGTCGACGTCTGGATCGAGCTCCTGCGGGTGATGGAGCGCGCGTGCTCGCGGCACCTGATCGTCACGGGCGAGCTGGTGACCGGGTCACGTACGGCCCAGATCGCGCCCGGTGGCCCGGTTGGGTGCGCGATCGAGGCCGGCGATCTCGGCCTGCTCGACATCAGCCCGCGCGTGGACGGCTACTGGGCGGACTGCACGAACGCCGTCGTCTTCGGAGCTGAGCCGACGGACGAGCAGCGGAAGTACTTCGACGCCGCGCGGGACAGCTGCGAGGCGGCGATGGGCACGCTGCGACCGGGCGCACGCTGCTCCGATGCGGCCGAGGCGGTCCGCGTGACAATGGAGCATCACGGCCTGCCCGTCGCCCACTACAGCGGCCACCAGATCGGCGCGAGCGTGAACGAGCGCCCTCGACTCGCCGTCTACGACAACACGGTGATCGAACCCGGCATGGTCTTCTGTGTCGAGCCCGGCGCATACGCCGGCGGCGGCGGCCGCGCCGGCGCGCGGGCCGAGAAGACTGTGCTCGTGACCGACGAGGGCCCCGAGATCCTCTCCGAGTTCGAGTGGGGCTTCTGAGCGGCGTCACCGACGTCACGCTCTTCGACGTCCTGCGCCGACATGCCGAGCGTGACCCGGACCGGGTCTGGCTGACCTTCGAGCGTGACGACGGCGCCGCCCGGAGCTGGAGCTACGCCGAGTTCCTCGGCGAGGTCGAGAGCACCGTGGTCCGCCTGGAAGACCTCGGGCTCACTCACGGTTCGACCTTCGTCGTCTCCCTCGACAACCATCCGGAGCTGATCCGGCTCGTTCTAGCCGCCTCGGCGGCGGGGTGTATCGCCACTCCTGCCGACACCCGTCTAACCGAGCGCGAGCTCGGCTCCTACCTCGACGTCTCCGAGGCACGCGTCCTCTTCGCTCGCGGTGAGCACGAGCCTGCCGCCGCGGCCGCGGAAGCACGCGGCGCGCGATTCGTCGCCGTCGGCGACCCTCTCGGCGTGCGGGACCCGCCGGGAAGCGGAGGCGTGCATCCCGGCCGCCCAGAAGACGTGACGGAGCTCGTGTTCACCTCCGGCACCACAAGCAGGCCGAAGGGCGTGATGCTGACGAACCGGTCGATCGCCCACGGGGCCGCGACGCTTGGGCGGGGCGCCGGCTACCACCCTGACGACGTCCCGATCGTGACGCTTCCTCTCTACCACGCGGCGGCCCAGATGCATCAGCTCTGGCCCACGCTGCTCCTCGGCGGAAGGGCCGTGGTCGTCGAGCGGTTCGCCCCCACCCGCTTCTTCGCCCAGGCTGCCTCACACCGAGCGACGAGCTCCGCCCACTTCGCCGCGACGCTCCGGCTGCTCCTGCGCCGAGGAAGCGCCGAAGACGCCCGCCGGAGCGGCCTCCGACACATCACCTTCGCGCAGAGCCTGAGCCGAGACGAGCTCGCCGAATGGGACGAGCGGTTCGGGATACCGCTCCAGCAGCTCTGGGGAATGACGGAGACCGTCGGCCTGCCGCTGATGAGCCCGCTCGACGGAGACCGCCGCCTCGCCTCCGTCGGGCGCCCTGTCGACGGCTACGACGTGGTCGTTCGGGTGGCCAGCGGGGAACCGATCACTTTCGGGGAACCGGGCGAGATCACGGTGCGGGCAGAGCCCGGCGTGAACGTCTCCCTCGGCTACTACCGCAACGCCGAGGCGACGGCGGAGCTCTTCCACGACGGCTGGCTCCGCACGGGCGACATGGCCACGGTCGACGAGGACGGCCACGTCTACTTCCTCGGCCGGCGGCGCGACATCATCCGCAGGGCCGGGACGAACTTTTCGGCGCTCGAGGTCGAGGAGGTCATGCGGCAGATTTCCGGCGTTCTCGACGTCGCGGTCGTTCCGGTGGAAGACGAGCTCGGCGACCAGTCGGTCGCTGCGTTCGTCGTTCGGGAGGGAGAACGCCCGAGCGCCGACGAGATCCGCGCTCACTGCCGGACGGCGCTCGCGGCCTTCAAGCGCCCCCAGACGATCGAGTTCGTCCACGAGCTGCCGCGCACTGCGGTCGGCAAGGTGCAGAAGCATCTCCTGGTCGCGTCGTTGCGGGGAGCGCCGTGAGCACGGCGACGCACCGGGAGGAGGCCCGGGAGCTGCCGGTCGTCGCGGAGTGCGACGTCCTCGTCGCCGGCGGCGGGTCGGCCGGAATCGCGGCCGCCGCGGCGGCCGCCCGTGCGGGGGCGGAAACGATCCTCGTCGAGCGCTACGGGTCTCTGGGTGGGATGGCCACGGGCGGGCTGATCATCCTGCTGCTCTCCCTCGACGACGGTCGCGGCCGCCAGGTCGTGGGTGGTCTCTGCCAGGAGCTCGTCGAGCGGCTTGCCGCGCGAGGCGCTGCGCTCTACCCGCGCCCGGAGGAGTGGGGCAGCCCCGATCCCGAGCTGGTGGAGCATTACCGCCGGTTCGGGCTCGTCTGGGGCCGCGAGCCGCATGCGGTCCGCTACTCCGTGGCCTACGACCCGGAGGAGCTCCGGTTCGTCGCGAACGAGCTGCTGGCGGAGGCTGGGGTCCGGCTGCGCCTCCACACATGGATCGCGCAGCCGATCGTCGTCGATGGCGCAGTCCGAGGGGTGATCACCGAGAGCAAGGCGGGGCGCGAGGCATTTCTGGCGAAGGTCGTCGTCGACGCGACCGGGGACGGCGATCTCTTCGCGGCGGCGGGAGAGCCCTTCGGGCTGGAGCCGGTTCACCCGTGGCTGTGGTTTCGCATGGGCAACGTCCGCGGCGCCGACGACGCCATCCTTGGGAGTGAGGGCCGCTTCTTCCGCGCACTCGGCGGCCGCTTCTTCAAGACGCTCGGCCCGGGCCGGACGCTGATGCCGTGGGGAATCGCCGACGCCGTCGACCGCAAGATCGACCCGACCTCGCCCGACGAGCTCAGCTGGGCCGAGGTCGAGTGCCGGAAACGGGTGATGTCGGTCGTCGATGAGCTGAAGCGCGGCGTCGATGGGTTCGAGGACGCCTACCTCGAAGATCTCGCCTGGCAGCTCGGTATCCACGAGTCGCGCCGACTCGAGGGTCGCTACATCCTCGGCCGCCGGGACGAGGGCAATTCCTTCGACGACACGATCGCCTACACCGGCGACTGGGTCCGGTACGGCGCCACGTACGAGATCCCTTACCGCTGCCTGCTGCCGCAGGAGATCGAGCAGCTGCTCGTCGCCGGCCGCTGCATCTCCGCCGACCGCCGCGTGCACCAGGCGACGAAGGAGATCCCGCCGTGCATCGCGACAGGCGAGGCGGCCGGGGTTGCGGCCGCCCTCAGCGCGGCGACCGGCGTTCCAACCTCGGCCGTCGACGTCACCGAGCTTCAGACAGCCCTGCGGAGGGCCGGGGCGATCCTCGGCCCGAGCCACGAGAGTGGAGGTCGAGCACATGCCAATTGACGACGGTGCCGTCGGACGTGAGGGAGAGGTCGTCTCGCGCGTCGGCGCCGAGCTGACTGCCGACCGCTACGGGAACGCAGGGCTGGCCGCGCTGGCCACGCCGGCCCTCGTCGGGCTGTTCGAGCAGGCGGCGATGCGCGCCCTCGATGGCGTCCTCGCCGAAGGCGAGGGAAGCGTGGGAAGAGTCGTGGAGGTCACGCACCTCGCGCCGACCCCGGCCGGCTCGGAGGTGACCGCTCGAGCCAGGCTGACGGCGGTGGAGGGGCGCGAGGCGTGGTTCGAGCTCGAGGCTGAAGACGAGCGCGAGACGGTGGCGCGCGGCCGGCACTCCCGCATCGTCGTCGACCGGGCGAGATTCGAGCGGCTGCTCGTACGGAAGCGTCCATGAGCGCCGGCCTCGTCGTCGAGGCCGCCGGAGCGATCCATCGATGGACGCTCGACCGCCCCGACCGGCGGAACGCTCTGGACGACGCGACTGTCGACGCTCTCCTGCGCGCCGCGGAACGAGCGGGCGCCGATCCCGAATGCCGAGCCGTCCTGCTCGCCGGAGCTCCGCCGGTGTTCTGCCAGGGCAGCGATGTCGCCGCCTTCGCCGGCGCAAGCGCCGCAGCGATCGCCGCGCACGAGGCTCGCTGGCCCGCCCTCCGCGACGCGCTCCGCGGGCTCGACGTCCCCGTGGTCGCGAAGATTCAGGGCGGCGCCTTCGGGGGCGGCCTCTTCCTCGCGCTCTACGCCGACTACCGCGTCACCGACGAGCGGGCGATCTTCGTGGCGCCGGAGGTGACGCTCGGCTGGATCCCGCCGGGCGGCATCGAGGAACTTGCCGACGAGATCGGCGTAGGCCCCGCGCGGCACCTGGTGCTCACCGGCGAGCGGGTGAAGGCGCCGCGCACGCTAGAGCTGGGCCTCGTGCATCGGGTCGTGCCGGAGGACCGGCTGGAGGCGGTGGCGGAGCAGACCGTCGAGTACCTGGCAGGGCTGCCGCGGGCGGCGGTGGCAAGCGTCAAGCGCTACTTCCGCGTGCGCCGCGGCCTCGACCCCACCGGGCGCGACGAGCTCCAGCTGCGGGAGTTCGCCGCGAACCTGCAGACGCCGGAGGCGGCCGCCTCCATCCGCCGTTTCGCCGCCCCGTACGTCTCCGGCTAACCCTTACGCACGCGCGTGCGTCGGCAGCCAGCAGTCGGGGCTCGCTCGCTCTTGGCTCTGACGCCGGTCAGACGGAGCCGCCAGGCAGGAGCGAGCGCAACGCATCGAGCCCGCGACACGCGAACTCGAGGGGGTCCGGCGGAGGCGCCTCCGGAAAGAGCTCGATCGAGAGCGCGCCGTCGAAGCCTGTCTCCCCGAGCGCAGTGACGAACGACCCGAGCGGGAGCTCGCCGTCGCCGGGCAGCGCGCGGGGTGAGCCGCTCGGGAGGCCGTCCACTACGTGCGCCAGCGCGATTCGCTCGGGCGGCAGACGCGCGACCTCCTCGAAGGGAACGCCGCCCGTCGCGAGGTTGTAGCTGTCGAGCACGAGCCCGACGCTCGTGCCGGCGGTTTCGACCACGGCGAGCGCATCTGCGAGCGAGCGGATCCCGCTCTGCGCTCCGACGCGCGTCGACGAGCGCCCGACCTGCTCGAGGGCCAGGCGGACGCCCGCCGGCCGGGCGAGCTCGGCGAGCATCGCGAGCCGCTCGGAGACCGCCGCGATCACCTCGTCTCGGGGAGGCATGTTCTGGAAGCGGATCGGCCCGACGCAGACGATCACGGGCGCCCCCGTCTCGACGGCGACCTCCAAGAGCATCTCGAAGACGGGACGGCAGTCGGGGTCGTCACGAAGGCCCCAGTCGCGTAGCGCGTTTACGGACTCGATCGGCATGCGGGAGCCGCGCGCAGCCGCAACGATCGACCGAGCATCCTCCTCCGTAGGGCACGGGCCCCCGATCACTCCGAGCTCGCAGCCCTCGGCCCCGGCGCGGCCGGCGACGTCGAGAAACTTCGCGGTGGAGAGACCAGGAAGGCTGAACTGGCTCAGCGCCAAGCGCATCAGGTGCCTTGGGCTAGGCTTGCGCGCCCGGGTCCGGACGCAGGAGCGCGCGTCGTGAAGCTGACACGAATCGAGACTATTCACCTCGGTGCCGACAGCGCAATCCCCGCGCTCCTGCTCGTTCGCCTCCACACCGACGAAGGGCTCGTCGGCGAGGGCGAGACGTACTACACGCCGCGGGCGACAAGCGCCTTCATCCACGAGCTCGCTGCTCCGCTCCTCCTCGGACGCGACCCGCTCGCAATCGAGGGTCACTGGCGCAGCCTCTACGAGATATGCGCCCGCTTCGGCGCCAAGGGCAACGAGATGCGTGCCCTCTCCGCTCTCGACGTCGCACTCTGGGACATCCTCGGCCAGGCCGCCGGCCTCCCGATCTACCAGGTGCTCGGAGGTGCGAGCCGCGACCGGATCAAGACCTACAACACCTGCGCGGGACCGCTCTACGGCCGCACGCTTCGCGCCGGTTACGGGATCACCGACGAAGCGGGGATGCTCGACGACCTCCGGGCCTTCCAGACGAACGCGGACGAGCTCGCGTGCGACCTCCTCTCCGAGGGGATCACGGCGATGAAGATCTGGCCGTTCGACGTCTACGCCCAGCAGAAGGGCGGCCTAGCGATCGAGTACCGCGACCTCGAGGCGGGGCTCGAGCCGGTTCGCAAGATCCGCGATGCCGTCGGGCGCGACATGGAGATCATGATCGAGGGGCACGGCTTCTGGTCGCTCCCGGCCGCGGTGCAGATCGCAAAGGCGCTCGAGGAGTATCAGCCGGCCTGGATCGAGGATCTGATCCGCGCCGACGACCCGACCGCCCTCGCCGCCCTCTGCCGTGAGACCTCGATCCCGGTACTTGCGAGCGAGTACTTGATGACGCGCTGGGAGTACCGGCAGGTGCTCGACCTACGCGGTGCGGACATCCTGATGATCGACCCGGTCTGGTGCGGCGGCATCACCGAGGCGCGCAAGATTGCGAGCATGGCCGACACGTATGCAGTCCCGGTGACGATGCACGACTGCACGGGGCCGCACTCGCTGTACGCCGGCCTCCACCTGACTATCAACGCGCCGAACGCCCTCTACCAAGAGTCCGTGCGCGCCTACCTGCGCACCTTCTACGCCGACCTCGTCACCGACCTGCCGGAGATCGTCGACGGCCACATCCTCGCGCCGACCGCGCCCGGGCTCGGCACCCGCCTGCAGCCCGATGTCGCCAGCCGGCCCGGCGCGACCGTCGTCGCGTCGGCCCTCTAGGCGCCGCTTGCGGTGCCGACCTCAGGAGTGCGCGCTTGCCCGCGCGCCGTCTGAGCCGACCGCACGAGCGCATCCGAGTAGAGACCCACGCTCCTAGCTTCAGTCCTGCGTCTTCCCGACGGCCTGCAGGGCGGTCGGGACGATCGTCAGCTCGCCGAGGCAGGCACGATGGGGCAGGCTAAGCGCGCAGAGGATCGTCGCGGCGACATCGTCCGGCTGGAGCATCAGAGCACGCAGCTCCGGCGGCGGCGGCGAGGGTCGCTTGGAGACCAGCTCCGTCTCGGTCATCCCGGGCAGGATCGCCGTGAAGCGCACGCTGTTCCGGTGCTCCTCGAACGACGCGGCGCGCACGAGCGCGAGCACCCCGGCCTTCGCCGCCTGGTAGGCGACTCCGGACGAGTCCGGCCACGAGGAGGAGACGCTGGCGAGGACGACGGCGTGTCCCCGCGTCTGGCGAAGCTGGGGCATCGCCGCGCGAACGCACGAGAAGACCCCGTGCAGATTCGTCTCGACCACACCGCGCCAGCCTGCGTCGGTCAGCTCCTCGAGACGGCGGTCGGGGATGTTCGTCCCGGCGGCGCAGACAAGGATCTCGATCGGGCTCTCCTCGCCGATCTCCGCCATGAGGCGCTCGACCGCCTCGGCGTCGGTGACGTCGACGCCGTGAGCTGCCACGGTGCCCGCGGCGAGCTCGGCCTCCAGCCGCTCGCGCATCCTCTCGGGGCGGCGGGCAACCGCGTGGACGCGCGCGCCGGCCATGATCAGCCGGCGTACCGTGGCGAGACCGATCCCGCTGCCGCCGCCGGTAACGACAGCCCTCCGCCCTTCGAGTGGACCGATTTCCTGCGTCATCCGCCTTCGTCGTAGTCTCGCAGTCACGTTGAGCGGCTCGCAGGGCGGCCACGCGGATCCAGCGCTATGTGCTCACAGCACGCCGAACCTGGCGAACGCGTCCGAAGCGGAGAGCCCGGCCTCGACCGCTTCCCTGAATCCGCCCTCGCCCGAGTCCTTCTCGAGGGCGAGGGCGATCGCTTCGCGCGCGACTGCGGCCGGAACGACGACGACACCGTCGTCATCCGCCACCATGAGATCCGCTGCCGTCACGAGCACCCCGGCGACCATGATCGACTCGGCGGGGCCGGTTATCTCGAGGCGTCCGTTGATGTCGGTCGGGATCGTCCCCCGGGCGAAGATCGGGAAGCCGAGGCTGCGGAGCCGGCCGACATCGCGGATGTTCCCGTCGCAGACCGCGCCAGCTGCGCCGCGCGCGACGCAAATCGACGACAGCAGCTCGCCCCAGATCGCGACGTCCCCGCGCCCCAGCGAGCTCACGACGACGACCGCGTCTCGGGGCACCGAATCGAGCGCCTGCAGGAGGCCCTGGTACGGGACCTCCGGCGCAGCATCGACGACGGTGACCGCGAGAGGGAACGCCGCGCCGACGACGAGCGTGCCTGGTGTCAGCGGCGCGATTCCGGCATGAAGACACTGCGCCCGCAGCCCGAGCGCATCGAGCGCGTCCGAGACGAGTGCCGCCCGCAGCTCTTTCACCGCGGGCAGGTCATCCTCTCCCGGTCTGGACTGGTGATCGATCTGCTGCTGCGAAGAGGCGGCCGTCCTTCATCGTCCAGCGCGACACGAGCAGCTGGCTCCCGTGGAACTCGCGACCGTTCACGTCCCGGAAGCGCACTGGATGCTCTCGGAGCTCGAAGGCTGCGATCTCGGCGACTGCACCTACTGCGAGGCGCCCGAGCTCGTGCCTGCCGAGGATATCCGCGGCCGCGGTCGTGGCGCGCTCGACGACTGCCGCAAGCGGGACACCCAGCGCCAGGAACTTCGACATGACTGCCGGAAGGCTCTCGACCACGTCGATCGAGTAGGCGTGGGCGTCGCTGCTGATGATGTCGGGAAGAAAGCCATCGTCGATCAGGGCGCGAGCCGTCTCAACGTCGAAGCTGCCGCCGCCGTGGCCGAGATCGAAGACAATCCCGCGTTTGCGTGCCGCCCGGGTAGCCGCTCGGACCCGCCCATGCTGATCGCTGAGGCGATTTCCGAGCCCCGTGTAGCAGTGCGTAACGATGTCTCCCGGCCGGAGGAGTTCGAGGATCGACTCGAGTGCTGGAGGCGGGTTCGCGATGTGGACCATCAGCGGCAGTCCGGCGGCTTCCGCCGCCTCGACAGCGAGCTCGAGCGGCCGGATGCCGTTCGAGCCGACCGTGGCATCTGCTACGCGGATCTTCACCCCTACGATCGAGTCCCGATTGGCGTCGATGCAGCGGAGGCACTCCTCGACGCTTGCGTAGGCGAGGTTCTCGAGCTCCCCCGCGAGCAGGGTGCTGGTGAGTCCGATGGACGAGATGTTGAGGAATGCGAAGACCCGCTCCCGAGCTTGCCGAAGGTAGCCGTCGCGGAAGGCGGGGTAGAGGTGGGCGCCCGCGCTTCCGGCATCGACGAGCGTCGTCGAGCCCTGGGCGAGACCGACTCTCGCGGCCGGGATGCCGATGTCCTGACCCGCGAAAACGTGAACATGCAGGTCAATCAGGCCAGGGGTGAGAATCAAGCCCGAGGCGTCGACGATCTCGGCGCCGCCCGCCGGCGCGAGAGACTCGTCGACGGCATCGATCCGGCCCTCGGACACTGCGATGTCGAGCCGCCCTTCATGCCCGCTGGCCGGGCAGACGACGGTGCCGCCCCGGATGACGAAGTTGCGGGCTGTCGTCGTCAACCTCCGTAGGGAGTCGGCGGAAGGCCCTGGACTCCGGGCTCGACGCGAAAGACGGAGCCGGCCAGCGGCTGGCGCCAGCGTTCCTCTTCGGTGAGGGTGGTTCTGCCAGTAGTGATGTAGAGGGTCTCGTAGCCGTCACCCCCGAACGCGCAGCTCGTCGCAAGCGTGACGGG
>JBBQDZ010000041.1:0-15193 GCA_038320185.1 Gaiellales bacterium | reverse complement strand
AGCTCGAGCGCCCGCAGCTCGCGGCCGAGCTTGCGATAGCTCCGCAGGCGCGCGAGCTCGAGCGACCCGTCGTCAACCGCCGCGAGCACCGCGCAGCCGGGCTCCCGCTCGTGCTCGCAGTCGGCAAAGCGGCAGCCGGCGGCGAGCTCCTCCACGTCCGAGAAGGTCTCGCCGACGCCCTCGTCCGCGCTCCAGAGCTGGAGCTCGCGCATCCCCGGCGTGTCCAGGACGAGCCCGCCCTCTGGCAGAAGGATCAGCTCGCGCCGCGTCGTCGTGTGACGGCCACGGCCATCGGCGCGCACCTCCTGCGTGTCGAGCAGCTCCTGTCCGAGCAGACGGTTGACGAGCGTCGACTTTCCGACGCCCGACGAGCCGAGGAGGGCGATCGTCCGGTCGCCGGCGAAGTAGCGGCGCAGTTCCTCGACGCCCGCTCCCGTGACGCCCGAGACGGCATGTACCGGCACTCCGTACGCGATCGCCTCCACTTCCGCCACCGGCACTTCGACCTCGTCGCAGAGGTCGCTCTTGGTGAGCACGACGACCGGGTCGCTCCCACTTTCCCAGGCCATGGTCAGGTACCGCTCGAGCCGCCGCAAGCTGAGGTCGCCGTCAAGCGCGGTGACGAGGAAGACCGTATCCACGTTCGCGGCCACGACCTGCTCCTGCGTCTCGAGAAAGGCGGCCTTGCGCGAGAACTTCGTGCGCCGCGGTAGCACCGCGTGGATCGTTCCGCGACCGTCCTCGGTCGGCGCGAAGGCGACCCAGTCGCCGGCGACCGGGAGATCCTGCGGCCCGGCCGCCTCGTGCCGGAGGCGGCCCGAGATCTCGGCGTCGAGCTCGCCGGCTTCGGCGTAGAGGCGGTAGCCGCCTCGATTGTGAACGGTGACGCGGGCCGGAAGCAGGCCGTCGTCGGCGTGGGCTTCGAAGGCCTCGGCGAAGTGGTCGCTCCAGCCGAGGCGCTCGAGTCGGATGTCGGTGGTGCTGGTGGTCAAGGGATCTCCTTTGGACGCACGGGTGACGGCCGCGCCCGCGCGCGGCCCGGACTCCACCTGCGGCGCGTCCGGGAGTCGTCCTAGAGGTGCTTCCGGGCGCGGCGGCAGGAGTCGATGAGTCGCGCAATTGTCATCTGACTACCTCCTCTCGTCGCAGGCCGGACACATACAGCGTAGGGGATGCGGCGCTCGCAGGCAAACACGTCACGGATGCGCTGCGTGAACCCAGTGCGGGCCGCCCCACGTGAGGTCGTAGGGGTAGTGGTGGACGACGTGCGCCCAGATCGTCCAGGCGATCCAGCGAGAGGTGCCGTAGAAGAAGGCGGCGCGGTAGAAGGTGAGGAGCGCCGCGACCGGCACTCGTCGGGCGGCCCACGGCCAGAAGCTGTCCGCCGCCATCACGTAGCGCTCGAAGTAGGAGCGGGTGAGGACCCGCCAGCTGAAGAAGCCGTAGACGATCCAGACGAGGTCCCACATGCCGCCGAAGCCGCTGAAGTACGCTCCCGCGTCGACGAGCCGCCCGGTCTGGCCCGCATAGGCCCAGGCGCCGAGGTGGAAGTGGTAGGTCCACGGGAAGAGCAGCATCGTCCCAACCGTGTCGCCGGTGTCGGTGAGTGCGTGGGCCCACTCGCCGACGACGAAGCTGAAGCCCCAGAGCTTGCTGCCAAAACCCTTCCAGAGGATGAGGCCGATGACGACCCCCCAGAGGAGCGAGTGCGTGAAGCCGACCCCGGGCCAGCCGCGGTGGAACTGCGCGGGATTCGAGGCTTTCAGCTTCCAGCCGCCGACGTGGATGCCGTACACGAACCACTTGGTCATCATGTCTGGGGCGTAGGAGCCGATCAGGAGCGGTACGAAGGCGACCTTCAGCTTCAGGTGGCGCTGGAAGGCGTATGGCTCGAGGTCGTGGGCTGCCCAGCTCATCGGAACCGCCTGACTGCGGCGGGGACGACCCAAACGACGAGCAGCAGGTAGGCCGCGCCGACGTACCACGAGAGCAGGAAGTCCGTCTCGAGGATTCCGATCAGGATGTACAGCGCGCCCGCGGCGAGGTAGACGGCGAGCGTGGGAAGATCGCTGCGCCGTGGCAGCTCGAAGCGGTGCGGCGACGCCGCGCCGCGGTCCCGCCTCAGAAGCGGCAGTCGCACGTTGGCTGGCCGCGAACGAGCCGGCGGCCGCACGCGATGCACATGCGCTTCGCCCGTCGGCGCGCGACTAGACCGCGGCGCGTGCTCCCGAGCGTCACCGACCCGGCGAGGCCGAAGGCGAGTGCGAGGGTCGCCAGCTCGGGGTCGATCGTCATGGTCCGGTCACCTGGCCCGATCCTACTGCCGCGTCTCCGTCGATAATGACCACATGCCGTCGGGCGCCGGGGACGAGCCGCGGGTCTTCAGGGTCGGAGGGTCTCTTACCTCCGGATTCCTGCCGAGAACCCACACCGCTCAGCGGTCTTCTATGAGGCTGTCTTTGGCTGGAGCTTGCGCGGGGATCCCGATGATCCGAGCTTCGAGGACGGCACCGGGCATGTCATCGGCCACTTCATGGCGGACCTGCCCGTCGCCGGCGAGGCCGGCGTGCGGCCGTACATCTATGTCGAGCGTGTCGACGAAACGCTCGACAAAGTCGCTGCTCACCGCGGCCAGGTTGTGACGGCGCCCTATCCGGAAGGCGACCTCTGGGTAGCCACGTTCCGCGACCCGCCCGGGAACGTGCTGGGCGTGTGGCAACAAGGCTCACGCGACTGAGGCTGAGCTCTCCCTCGCCGCCCGCGGATGAGGGAGTAGGGCCAGGGCGAGGAAGCCCTCGTAATCTTCTGTGACGCCGCGCTGCCCGGTCACTCCATCTCTATAGGGCTTCTGACTAAGCGGGTGGCCGCAGGATCGCGAAGGGGTCAGTGACCTCGAGGGAGCGGGTGCGAAAGCGGAACAGCGCCGCCGGTCGGCCGCCGCCCCGGCCCGGATTGCGGCGGGCCCCCGTCGCTTCGAGGACGCCGCGGCGGAGCAGGATGCGCTGAAGGTTCGTCGCCGAGACCTCGCGACCGAGAGCCGCTGCATACAGGGCGCGCAGCTCGGAGAGAGTGAACGTCGGCGGCGCGAGCGCGAAGCCGAGGTTCGTGTACGAGAGCTTCGCGCGCAGGCGCTCGAGACCGGCGAGCGCGATCGGTCGGTGGTCGTAGGCGAGGCGCGGGAGCGCATCGACCCAAAGCCAAGAGGTGTCCTCAGGCACCGCAGGATCGATCCCCGCCGGCACGAGTCCCAGATAGGCGGTCGCGAGCCGCCGCCCGCGCGGATCGCGGTCGAGCTCGCTCCGCGTCTCGAGCTGCTCGAGGTGCGAGAGCTCGCCGAGCGCCACCTTCTGCGCGAGGTGGCGGCGGATCGATTCCTCGAGCGTCTCCGTCTCCGCCAGCGCGCCGCCGGGGAGCGCCCAGGCACCGAGAAACGGCTCCTGCGCTCGCTTCCACAGGAGGAGCCGGAGTGTTTCGCCGCGCACCTGGAAGACGCTCGCCAGCGTCTCGTGGGAGGGGGAGGTCACGATGGTAGACTCGGCACGACGTTTTAGCCTCGGAGTCGAAAACTTAACGGAGGAGCACGGGATGCGAATCGGGACCAGGAAGATCGGAGCCGTCGCGGCGGCTGCCGGGGCGGCGGCTCTCGTCGCCTGGGCCGGGACGGCGCTCGCGCGCTCGGAACCGACGGCGTCCGCCGCCGGGGCGAAGACCCCGGTCAAGGTCGGCCTCGTCACCGATATCGGGCAGCTCAACGACCGTGGTTTCAACCACCTCGCCTACGTCGGCGTCCAGCGAGCGGCGAAGCAGCTCGGGGCCACCTATCACGTCGCCGAGTCCACTTCCTCGGCGGATTACGTCCCGAACCTCGCACTGTTTGCGCGGCAGCACTACGACCTCGTCGTCGGCGTCGGCTTCACCGAGATCCAGGCGATGGGCGCAGTCGCCGCGAAGTTTCCCCAGACACACTTCGCGATCGTCGACGTCTCGAACGCGGACCTGAAGGGGATGCCGAAGAACGTCCTCGGCCTGCTCTTCCGCGAGCAGGATGTGGGCTACCTCGCCGGCTACCTCGCCGCGCTGGAGGAGAAGCGCCGGCCGGGCGCCGACGTGATCGGCTCCGTCGGCGGGCAGAGGCAGCCGCCGGTCGACCGTTTCATCGCGGGCTACCAGGCGGGCGCGCGCCGGGCCGATCCGATGATCAAGACCCTGAATGGCTACTCGCAGGACTTCGTCGCGCAGGACAAGTGCAAGGAGGTGGCGCTGGGGCAGATCGCCCAGGGCGCGGGGGTCGTCTTCCAGGTCGCGGGAGGCTGCGGGCTAGGAGCCCTCGACGCGGCCAAGGAGAAGCATGTCTGGGGGGTCGGCGTGGACGCAGACCAGTCGTTCCTCGGCGCGCACATCCTGACGAGCGCGACGAAGCGGGTCGACACGGCCGTCTTCGCTGCGATCAAGCAGGTCGCCGGCGGGGCTTTCCGCGGCGGGCGCGACGCGATCTACGGCCTGAAGCAGCATGGCGTCGGGCTCGGGAAGATCAGTCCGAAGGTGCCGAAGGCGGACGTCGCGGCTGTGAAGCGGATCGAGGCGCAGATCGTCAGCGGGAAGATCCGGAACATCCCGACGGTCGTGAAGTAGCGGTTCGCTAACCCCCGGCGACAGCGGCGACGACGCGCACGGTCTCGCTGCCCGTGAGCGGCACGTCGGTGCCGCCGCGGCCGCGCACGTCGACCGCGTCCACGTAGACGTTGACGAGCCGGCGCAGCTCCCCGTGGTCGTCGAAGAGGAGGTTCGCGACGGGCAGCTCGCGTAGCGCCTGGCCCACGGTCGACGCCGTCGTCTCGAAGCGGTTGCGCCCACCCGCCTCGCTTGCGAGCAGCGACGGCAGGAGGACGACCGCCATCCTCAGGCGGCTTCGACCGAGAGCACGGGCGGCAGCTCCGAGGCTGCCTCGACCCAGCTTGAGCCCTCGTCGGCCGAGGCCCAGATCGAGCCGCCCTGGGTGCCGAAGTAGATGCCGGCCGGATCGAGCGAGTCGCCTGCGGACGCCTCCCGCAGGATGACCGCCCAGGCATTCTCCGGCAGGCCGCCGGCGGCGAGCTCCCAGCTGGCGCCGGCGTCGGTCGTGCGGTAGACGCCGAGGCGACCATCGCAGGTGACGCGGTTTTCGGCGCCCTCCTCGGGGATCACGAGTGCGACGTCCGGATCTCGCGGATGGATCATGATCGGAAAGCCGAAGCCGCTCGGGAGGCCGTTGCCGTCCAGGCGCTCCCAGCTTCCGCCGCGGTCGTCGGAGCGGTAGACACCGCAGTGGTTCTGCTGCCAGAGCCGGTCCGGCTGCTGCGGGTGGACGAGCAGTTTGTGGACGCACTGGCCGACCTCTGGGTACTTGTCGGGCAGGAAGTCCGCCGCCACGCCGGCATTGATCGGCTCCCAGGTCTCGCCTCCGTCTTCGGTGCGGAACGCGCCTGCTGCGGAGATCGCGACGTAGAGGCGTTTCGGGTCGGTGGGGTCGAGCTGGATCGAGTGGCAGCAGAGCCCGCCGGCGCCCGGGCGCCAGCGGTCGCGTGTCGCGTGCTCGAGGATCCAACGCACCGGCTCCCAGGTGACCCCGCGATCCTCGGAGCGGAAGAGCACGCCGGGGTCGCCTCCGAGCCAGAGCGTGTCCGGCTCCGACTCGTGTCCTGGCTCGAGGTGCCAGGCCGCTTCGAGCTTCAGACCGCTGTCCTCGGGCAGCCCAAGCTGCTCGGCGCGCTCCCAGGTCTTGCCCTCGTCGGTGGAGCGCTGGACGGTGGCCCCGTACACCCAGTTGTTCGCGGCGGCGTAGATGGCGCCGTCGCGCGAATCGCGAATCGCGTGATAGACCGACCAGCCGACGAGGGTCGGTCCGTCGAGCTCCCAGCGCTGCCGCGCCTCGTCGCCGCACAGCTGGAAGAGGCCCTTTCGCGTTCCGACGAGTAGCACTGTGCCCACCCGGGGAAGAACCTACCCGCTCGGCTCGTTCGAGTCGAGGCACACCGAACGAAGGGAGCAACATGGCAGCACTCACGGAGGATCAAAAGCAGTTCCTCGCGGACAACCCGTTCGTGGGCATAGCGACGACCCTGCGCGAGGACGGCTCGCCGCACTCCACGGTCGTTTGGGTGGATGCGAATGGTGGCGTCTCCTTCAACACGGCTCGCGGCCGGGCGAAGGAGCGGCATTTGAATCGGGACCCACGTGTCTCGCTGCTCATGCTCGACCCGCAGAACTCCTACCGCTGGGTGGCGGTGACAGGCCGCGCGGAGCTGACCGAGGACGGCGCAGACGCTCAGATCGACAGGCTGGCGAAGAAGTACCTCGACAAGGACACCTACCCGTTCCGAAACCCGGAAGAGACGCGCGTGAGCGTCAAGATCACCCCCGAGAAGGTCGACGCCTCCGGCTTCGAGTAGGGCGCCGTGGCGCTCGTTGTCTGCGACGTCGGGCCGCGCGACGGCCTCCAGAACGAGCAGCGGGTCCTCCTGCCCGCGACGAGGGCGGAGCTCGTCGAGCGCCTGTCGGCGGCCGGGCTGCCGCGGGTCGAGGCGGTCAGCTTCGTCAACCCCGACCGGGTGCCGCAGATGGCCGGTGCGGAGGAGGTGGTCGCGGCGGTCTCGCCGCGTGAGGGCACCGAGCTCTCCGGGCTCGCCCTCAACGAGCGCGGCTACGACCGTCTGCTCGCCACGGGGCTGCCGCGAATCAACTTCGCGTTCGCGGCCACCGAGGGCTTCTCGCAGCGGAACGTCGGGAGCTCGCTGGCGAAGGGGGTCGAGAAGGCGGAGCGGATCTACCGACGCGCGCGGGAGGACGGGCTTCGCTCCACCGCCACGGTCAGCGTCGCCTTCGGCTGCCCCTTCGAGGGCGTGGTCGATCCCGGGCGGGTAGTCGAGCTCTCGGCGCGGGCGGTGGAGGCCGGGGCCGAGGAGGTCGTCCTCTCGGACACGATCGGGGTCGCCGTGCCGCGGCAGGTTCGCGATCTGGTCGGCCGTGTGTGCGCCTTCGGCGTCCCCGCTGGGTTCCACGGCCACAACACGCGCAACACGGGCTTTGCGAACGCGCTGGCAGCGGTCGAGGCGGGCGCCGAGGTGCTCGATGCTTCGGTCGGCGGCCTCGGCGGCTGCCCGTTCGCACCGCGGGCCAGCGGCAACGTCGCTACTGAGGATCTCGTGTACCTCCTCGAGGGAGAGGGGATCGAGACGGGCGTCGACCTCGACGCGCTGCTGCGGGTGGCCGAGTGGGTCGAGGGCATCGTCGGGCACGAGCTCGAGGGCCAGCTGTATCGGGCAGGGGGGTTTCCGCCAAGGTAATGGCGGTGGGTTGTGGCTCGGGCTAGACGAGCTGGAACTCGAATTGCGACGACGCGCGTGCCTTGACTACGCACGCTCGCGGATGCGAGCGGCCGCTCCAGGTTTGACTCCGCCGTCATCGTTCGTGTCGGGCATGCTCAGACCGAGGACGAGCGCGAGCGTGAACGCGCTGCTCACGAGCGGGCGCTCCCTCCGTTCGGGCGGCCAACTCGGCGTCGAGGTGGATCGGGTTCGTGTTGTGGCTGAGCGCCGAGAACCAGAGATTGTCGGCTTCGAGTACCGTCCGGCCGAGGCGGCTGCGATAGACCGCTTCGACCTCGAGCTCCTCGAACGTGCGACTCACGCCGGAGATCATCGCAGCGATGCAGGGGCTGGCCCTCGCGCAGCGGCGCCTGCTCGGACCGCGTGCACCGTGGCACGTCGGTGACGTCGCCTGGGGCCTTCGCCAGCACGAAGGGCGCGAGCACGAGTGGACGATCCGGCTCTGGAACGACGGCGACCACGTCGTGGCGTGGTCGTGGCTCAAGGCTGCGACGGGCGCGCTCGAGGTCGACGTCCATCCTGATCACCGCGACCTCCTCGACGAGATCCTCGCAGAGCCCGCCGCACGCACCGCCTTCGCATTCGAGGACGACAAGGAACTGCGAGCTGCACTCGTGCGCCGCGGCTTCACACGGCCGGGCAAGGCGTTGCACTTCCTCGTGCGCGAGCTCCGCGACCCTCCCGTCATGCCGGGGCTGCCGGTCGGCTTTCGCTGCCGCACCGTCGAAGAGGCCGACCTCGCGGAGCGCGTCGCGGTGCACCGCGATGTCTGGGCGCCCTCGCGCGTCACCGAGTCGAGCTACTCAAACGTCATGGCCGCGTGGCCGTACCGCAGCTCACTGGACTGCGTGGTCGAGGCTCCCGACCGACGCTTCGCCGCGTACTGCCTCGTCTGGCCCGACGACGAAAACCGCGTCGGCGAGCTCGAGCCGGTGGGCGTCCGCGGCGAGTTCCGGCGACGCGGGCTCGGCACAGCCGTGTGCACGTTCGCGCTGCGGCGCCTGTACGAGGACGGCGGCCGCCAGGCGATCGTCTATTGCGTCAGCGAGCCGGCGTGCGGGCTCTACCAGTCGCTGGGCTTCCGCATCCACGCAAGCCTCGTCGAGTACTCGCGGTGAACCGGCTCGCGAGCGAGACGAGCCCTTACCTCTTGCAGCACGCCGAGAACCCCGTCGACTGGTATCCGTGGGGCGAGGAGGCGCTCGCGCGGGCGCGCGAGGAAGACCGGCCGATTCTCCTCTCGATCGGCTACTCGGCGTGTCATTGGTGTCACGTGATGGAGCACGAGTCGTTCGAGGACCCGGCGACCGCGGCGGCCATGAACGAGCGCTTCGTCAACGTCAAGGTCGATCGAGAGGAGCGGCCAGACCTCGACTCGATCTACATGGACGCCGTCGTGGCGCTCACGGGCCACGGCGGGTGGCCGATGACCGTCTTCCTGACGCCCGAAGGCGAACCCTTCTACGGCGGCACCTACTACCCGCCGCAGCCCCGTCACGGGCTGCCGAGCTTCCTCCAGGTGCTCGAGGCGGTCGCCGAGGCGTTCCGCGAGCGCCGGGGCGACGTCGCGCGCTCCGCAGGCCAGCTCGTCGAGGCCGTACGCCGGTCGAGTGAAGCCCGACCCTCGAGCGACCCGCTGACGAGCGCGATCCTCCACGAGGCGGTGCGCGGCCTGCGCAGCCAGCTCGATCCGCAGTGGGGCGGGTTCGGCCGCGCGCCCAAGTTCCCGCCCGCCTCCGCCCTGGAATTCCTGCTGCGCCGCGGGGAGCACGATCTCGCCCGGAAGACGCTGGACGGGATGGCAGCAGGCGGGATGTACGACCTGGTGGGCGGCGGCTTCCACCGGTACTCCGTGGACGAGCGCTGGCTCGTTCCGCACTTCGAGAAGATGCTCTACGACAACGCGCTGCTGGCGTCGACCTACCTCCACGCCTGGGTCGTCACCGGCGAGGAGCGCTACCGCTGCGTCACCGAGGAGACGCTCGACTACGCCCTGCGCGAGCTCTCGCTCCCGGAGGGAGGCTTCGCGTCGGCGCAGGACGCCGACACGGACGGAGTCGAAGGCCTCACCTTCACGTGGACGCAGGAGGAGCTGGAGGAGGTGCTGGGCGGTGGGCGGAGTGGGCTCCTCCAGCCCTTCGAGCACGGGCGCAGCATCATCCGCGGAGCGCTCGAGGACGACGAGCGGCGCCTCCTGTTCGAGGCGCGGGAGCTTCGACCGAAGCCCGCCCGCGACGACAAGGCGATCGCCGCCTGGAACGGCCTGATGCTCGCCGGGCTCGCCGAGGCCGGCTATCGGCTCGAGCGAGACGACCTCGTCGAGGCGGGGAGGGCGCTCGGCGAGTTCCTGCTCGGGCCCCTGTCCACGCCCGACGGGCGCCTCCATCGCACCTTCCGGGCGGGCGAGGCGAAGGGAACTGGGTATCTCGAGGATTACGCGAACGTCGCGAACGGCCTGTACGAGCTGCACGTCGCGACCGGCGAGCTGCGCTGGCTCGAGGAGGCAAACCGGCTCGCCCGGGTTGCCATCGACCTCTTCGCCGACGACGAGCGCGGCGGATTCTTTCTGTCTGCCGCCGACGCCGAGAAGCTCGTCGCTCGCAAGAAAGACTTCGACGACCACCCGACGCCGTCCGGCAACTCGATGCTCGCCTACGTGCTCCTCCGGCTCGCGCGGATCTACGGCGACCACGAACTCGAGCGCCGGGCCGTCGGCGTCTTCCGCCTCGTCCGCCGCGGCCTCACCGGCGCTCCGTCCGCCTTCGGTCACGCCCTCTGCGCCCTCGATCTCCACTTCGCGCCGCCACGCGAGATCGCGATCGTCGGCCCTGCTTCGAGCGCCGTCGCTAGGGCGGCGCTGCGCTTCTTCGAGCCGAACGCCGTCGTCGCATTCGGCCCGGCAGAAGGCGTGCCGCTGCTCGAGGGAAAGACGCTCGTGGATGGGAGGGCTGCCGTCTACATCTGCGAACGTTTTGCCTGTCAGGCTCCGGTGACGGAGCCGGGCGAGCTAGGCCCGCCGCCGGGAACTGAAGCCTCGGGCGGCCGGACCGGCGCGGGCTGGCTCGGCGACTCGTAGGGCTCGGGGTCGGCACGCGCGGCCGGGGATGGCTCGGCCGCCGTGGGGGGATGAGCCCGAGCCGGCGCTTCCGACCCTTGGGTTGAGGACCGCAAAACCGCCGAGCGCTGGTCGGCCCCCCGTAGACGGCTGTTCGAGCAAGGATCGACCCGTCAGACGCCACATTTCCACTCGGTTTCAACTCTTAAAGTACGCCCGAGTGCCGCTCCTCTCCGTGCAGAACGTGACGCGCCGTTTCGGCGGCATCGTCGCGCTCGACAACGTCTCCTTCGAGGTCGGTGCGGGTCGCATCGTCGGGCTGATCGGCCCGAACGGCGCCGGCAAGACGACCGTCTTCAACCTCCTCTCGCGCCTCTACGACCCCGACGAGGGCGATATCGTCTTCGACGGCGACAGCATCCTGCGCACGCCGCCGTACCGGATCGCCGGCCGCGGCATCGCGCGGACCTTCCAGAACGTCGAGCTGTTCGGGTCGCTGAGCGTTCTCGAGAACGTCCTCGTCGGTGCACACTCCCGAACAGGGTGGCTGCAGGCGGGGCGGGCGAGCCGGCGGGCGCGGGAGGTGCTCGACCTGGTCGGGCTCGGCGGCGTCGCGAATCGGCCGGCTGGGGGCCTCCCGTACGGCACCCTCAAGCGCGTCGAGACCGCGCGGGCGCTCGTCTCCGAGCCCAGGCTCTTGCTGCTGGACGAGCCGGCGGGCGGCCTGAACCACGAGGAGGTCGAGGCGCTCGGCACCTTCATCCGCGGGCTGCCGGATGCCTTCGGGACGGCCGTGCTTCTCGTCGAGCACCACATGAACCTCGTGATGGGCGTGTCCGACGAGGTGAACGTTCTCGACTTCGGGAGGAAGATCGCAGCGGGCACGCCACAGGAGGTGCGGTCGAATCCTGCGGTCGTCGAGGCGTACCTCGGGGAGGCGGCGTAGCCGCGCTTCTGGAGCTCGGGGAAGTCGAGGCTCGCTACGGCCCCGTCGCGGCGCTTCGCGGCGTGTCGCTGACGGTCGACGAGGGGGACTTCGCGGCCGTTCTCGGGGCGAATGGGGCGGGGAAGACGACGATGCTCCGGGCGGTCTCCGGCACGGTTCGGCGCTCCGGGTCGATCGTCTTCGACGGCCGGAGCATCGGCGGCAAGGGCCCGGACGCCGTGGCGCGGCTCGGCATCGCCCACGTCCCGGAGGGCCGGGGCACCTTCGGAGGGCTGTCGGTGTGGGAGAACCTGCGTCTCGGCGCCTACCCGCGTCGCGACCGCGCGGGCGTCAGGGCCGACTTCGACCGCGTCGAGCGCCACTTTCCCTGGCTCACGACCCGTCGCGACCAGCCGGCGGGCACCCTCAGCGGCGGCGAGCAGCAGATGCTGGCCCTTGCCCGCGCGCTGATGGCGCGCCCGCGACTCCTGATGCTCGACGAGCCGTCGCTTGGGCTCGGGCCGATCGTCGTGCGATCGCTGTTCGAGATCCTCGAGCGCCTGAACCGGGAGGAAGGGCTCACGATCCTCGTCGTCGAGCAGAACGCCAACGTCGCGCTGCGCGCCTCGAAGCGGGCGTACGTCCTGGAGGTCGGGCGGGTCGCGCTCGCCGGCGACAGCGCGAAGCTGCGTGAGGACGAGTCGGTCCGCCACTCCTACCTGGGGTACTGACGGTGGTGCTTGCTTTCACCTTCTCGCAGCTCGCCCAGCAGGTGGTGAGCGGGCTGGCCTCAGGCGGGATCTACGGCAGCCTCGCGCTCGCGATCGTCCTCATCTACCGCTCCACGCGGGTCGTCAACTTCGCGCAGGGCGAGATGGCGACCTTCACGACCTTCGTCGCCTGGAGCCTCATGCACCACATGTCGTACTGGCCCGCGTTCGCGCTGACGCTTCTGATCGCCTTCGGCAGCGGCGTCGCGCTCGAGCGGATCGTGATCCGCCCGGTCGAGCGCGGGCCGGTGCTCCCGGTCGTCATCATCACGATCGGCCTCCTCATCCTCGTCAACGGTCTCAGCAGCTGGATCTGGGGAAGCGATGTCAAGAGCTTCCCGAGCGCCTTCTCGACGCGCCCGATCCGCGTCGCCGGCGTGGCCTTCTCGATCCAGGATCTCGGCATCATCGGCGTGTCGCTGGGAGCGGTCGCGCTGCTCACGCTCTTCTTTCGCTTCACGAAGGTCGGCCTCGCGATGCGCGCGGTGGCGCTGAACCCGGCGGAAAGCGAGCTCGTCGGCGTGCGCGTGGGGAGGATGCTCGCCCTCGGCTGGGGGCTCGCCGCCGCCCTCGGAGCGCTCTCCGGGATGATGGTCGCGCCGAGCGTCTTCCTGGAGCCGAACATGATGCTCTCGGTGCTCCTCTACGCGTTCGCGGCCGCTGTGCTCGGCGGTCTCGAGAGCCCCATCGGGGCCGTCGTCGGCGGGCTCGTGCTCGGCGTCGTGCTCAACCTCGCCGGCACGTACATCGGCTTCGTCGGCAGCGAACTCCGGCTCGCCGTCGGGCTGGCCGTCATCCTCGCCGTCCTCCTCGTCCGTCCGGCCGGGCTCTTCGGGCGCGCCGTTGCGAGGAAGGTGTGAGCGGCCGCCTCGCCTGGTCGCTGCGAGGCTCCGCGGTGCTCGCCGCGGCCGTGCTCGCCGCAGTGCTGCCCTTCGTGACGAGTGACTTCCTGTCCTTTCAGCTCGCCCGGATGGGGATCTTCCTGATCGCGATCATGGGTCTCAACATCCTCACGGGCTACACGGGACAGATCTCGATCGGCCACGGGGCGTTCATGTCGGTCGGCGGTTACACGACGGCGATCCTCGCGAGCCAGCACGGGATCCCCGACTACTGGACGGTGCCCCTCGCCGGACTCCTCACGGGCCTCGTCGGCCTCGCGTTCGGCGTCCCGGCGCTGCGGCTCGCGGGCCTCTACCTCGCTCTCGCCACCTTCGGGGTCGCCGTCGCGACGCCCTCGATCGAGAAGCGCTGGGAAAGCTTGACGAAGGGATCCACCGGGATCAGCCTGCTCTCGTTCCACAGCAACCACTGGCTCTACGGGGTGACGTGGGCCTTCGCGGCGGGCCTGTTCGTGCTCGCGTGGCTGATCGTCCACGGCCGGCTCGGGCGCACGTTCAAGGCACTGCGCGACAGCGAGATCGCGGCTGTCTCGATGGGGGTCAATCCCGCGTTCTACAAGGCGCTCGCCTTCGGGATCTCCGCCTTCTACGCGGGTATCGCCGGAGCTCTCTACACAGTGCAGAACGCCTACGTGAGCCCGGACACCTTCCCGATCACGCTCTCGCTCTATCTACTGATCGGCGCGATGATCGGCGGGCTCGGCTCGATGTCGGGCCTGCTCGCCGGGGCCGCCTTCGTCGAGTTTGTCCCCATCCACGCCTCCGGGATCGTCGCCGCGATCAGCCCGTTCCACCTCGACACGAAATCGGCCGGGGTGCCCTCCGTCCTCTTCGGGCTCGTCGTCGTCGTGCTCGTGCTGGTGCTGCCGGACGGCGCCTCGGGGCTCCTGCGGCGCCTCGGTTCCCCGCTCGCGAACCGCTTGTACAGTAGTCGCTGATGCGAACCGCGCCCGCCGTCGTTGCGGTGTCGATCGCCGCGAGCGCCATCGCGGTCGCGACCGCCGCCACGGCCGGCATCTCGGGAGCTCCGGGAGTGACCTCGAGCTCGATCCTCATCGGTGGCACCGCCCCGTTGTCCGGCGAGGCCTCCTCGGCCTCGGCGGTCGCCAAGGGGGCCGACGGCTACTTCAAGTACGTGAACGCGCACGGAGGGGTCAACGGGCGCAAGATCACCTACAAGGTCGTCGACGACGCGTACGACCCGGCGAAGACCGTCGAGGGCACTCGTCAGCTTGTTCAGCAGGACCGCGTCTTCGCGATCTTCAACACCCTCGGGACGAACAACAACCTCGCGATCCGCGACTTCCTGAACCAGCAGAAGGTGCCGCAACTCTTTGTCGCGAGCGGCTTTACCGCCTGGGGCAACGACTACCGGCGCTACCCGTACACGATCGGCTACATCCCGAGCTACCTCTCCGAGGGCCAGGTCTACGGCCGCTACATCGCGAAGGTGAAGCCGAACGCGAAGATCGCCGTCCTCTACCAGGACGACGATTACGGCAAGGACCTTCTCAACGGGCTGAAGAAAGGGCTCGGCGGCAAGCAGAGCCTGATCGTCAAGGCCGAGGGCTACGACCCGACGAGTCCGAACGTCGACTCTCAGGTCGCCGACCTCCGGCAGACGAAGGCCGACACCTTCATGATCTTCTGCTTCGGGAAGTTCGCGATCCAGGCCTACATCAACGTCGCGAAGCTCGGTTGGCACCCGCAGATCTACGTCAACGCTGTCGCCGCCTCGACGAACCTCCTCGGCCTTGCGACGCTCACCGCCGGAAAGGCCACGACGACCGGCTCGATCTCGATCGCGTACTTCAAGGACCCCGCGGACCCGACCTGGGCGAAAGACCCCGGCATCCAGCTCTTCCAGAAGGTCCTCAAGCAGTACGTCCCGGGCGGCAACGCGAAGGACGGCTACTACGCGGCCGGGATGGCCTCCGCGTTCACGCTCGTCGACACGCTGAAGAAGGCGGGCAAGAACCTGAGCCGCGACACAGTGGTCAAGGCGACCGCGAATCTGAACGAGGCCAACAACCCCTTCCTCCTCCCGGGCATGGTCGTGAAGACAGGCCCGGCAGACCACTTCCCGATCGAGCAGATGCAGCTCGAGCGCTGGAGCGGGGTGCGCTGGGCGCGCTTCGGCGGCCTCGTCACCGCCAAGTCGTGAGGCGCCGATTCGT
>JBBQDZ010000040.1:0-15532 GCA_038320185.1 Gaiellales bacterium | reverse complement strand
CGTTCGCGGTCGGCGCCGAAGTCGTGATGAAGCCCAAGGGGCAGGAACCGATCACGTCGGTGATCGTTGAGGCGGTCGAGAACCAGGTCTACGCCGACGAGACGAACCTCGGCGGTGTGACGCTGCGGTTCAGCCACACCCTGCAAGGCCTGGAGGACGGCCGCACGAGGGTGGTCCACCGCCTGGAGATCACCGGGCCGGCAGACGACCAGGTCGGGCCGCAGCTCGGGCCTGCGATCACCGAGGACTTCCCGGAGGCGATGGACGCTCTGCTCGCTCGGGCCGCCTCGTGACGACGCGCTACCCCGAAGGCCCGGCGGCCAGCCCCGGCTTCTTGCTCTGGCACCTCACCCTGCGCTGGCAGCGCGCGATCGCCGCCGTGCTGCGGCCGCTGGACCTGACGCACGTGCAGTTCGTGCTGCTCGCGTGCGCCTGGTGGCTCGACGCGCGCAGGCAGTTCCCCAACCAGCGCGAGCTCGCTCGCCAGGCGGGCATCGACGTGAAGATGACCTCCCAGGTCGTCCGAAGGCTGGAGACCAAGGGGCTGCTCCGACGCGAGGTCGATCAGGCGGATACCCGGGCGCGGAAGCTGGCACTCACGCCCGAGGGGGCTAGCCTCGTGCAGCGCGCGATCGCCGAAATCGAGCGCGTGGACGAGGAGTTCTTCGGTGTGGAGATCGCGGCGGTCACTCCCCTGCTCCAGCGTCTCACCGGCCTGGCCCCCGAGCAGAGCATGGAGACCCACGGCCAGGGTTCCACCTCGAAGCCATGACGTGCGGGCTCGAGATCACGCACTTCACCGATCCGGCGTGCCCGTTCGCCTTCTCTGCGGAGCCGACGCGGCTGCGGCTGCGCTGGCACTACGGCGATCAGCTGCGGTGGCGCACACGCATGATCGTCCTCACGCTCGAGCCGGGGGAGGCCGAGAAGCTGGCTGAGGGGGCGCCGGGGCTGCAGCGCCTCTACGGAATGCCGATCGACCCCGCCCCGTACCCGCGGCCGGCTTCCTCGGAGCCCGCCTGCCGCGCCGTTGTAGCCGCCCGCCTGAACGAGCCCACGGCAGAGGAGCCACTCCTCAGGCGCCTGCGCGCCCGAACGATGGCGGGTGGACTGCTCGACGATCCGCAGCTGATCGCCGCCGCCGCCGCTGACGTCGGGCTCGATCCCTGCACGCTCGAGGCGTGGTGCGCTACCGAGCACGTCACGATGGCACTGCGTGCCGACATCGACGCGGCCCGCTCACCAGCGCCAAGCGCGCTGGCGCTCGATCACAAGCTCGGTGGACCACCCGAACGGCGACGCTACACCGCACCCAGCTACGAGATTCGGCGCGCCGGCGAACCGACGGGCGTGACGGTTCCCGGCTTTAACCCGGTCGAGGCCTACGAGACCGCGATCGCCAATCTCGCCCCCGAGCTCGTGCGCCGATCAAAGCCCGAGAGGGTCGAGGACCTGCTGGCGTGGGCGGCCGAGCCGCTCGCGACCGCGGAGATCGCCGCCGTGATGCAACTCGACCTCGGTCAGGCGCGCGCCGCGCTGAGCCGGATCGCATGCCCGTGCCCCGCAGGAGCCGAGCTGTACTGGACCATGCGCAGGCGATGAGGGCCGTCCCCGGGGTCGTGCAGGCGCTGCTCGGCTACGCCGGCGAGGAGCCGGTGAGCGTCGCCTGAGAGCACGAGGGACAGGGACGGCCGCCGCGGTCGTGCCCGTAGACTCACCCGGCCGTGCGCGCCGTCTGGGTGAGCTTCGACGTGATCGGGCGGGAGTGTCTCGAGGCCGCTGCGGGTGCCGGGGCCGAGATCGCGGCGGTGATCACGCTTCCGGGCCCGGTCGACCCGAACCGCTCTGGCCAGTGCTCCTTCGACGAGGTGGCCGACCGGGTCGGCGCGGTGCTCGTGGAGGCCCGGGACGTCAACGCGCCCGAGATAGTCGAGGCGGTGCGCGCGACCCGTCCCGACCTGATCTTCATCGTCGGCTGGTCGCAGCTCCTCCGCGAGCCGTTTCTCGAGCTCGCCGCGCACGGGGTCTTCGGGATGCACCCGACGCTCCTGCCGCGCCATCGCGGGCGTGCCCCGATTCCCTGGGCGATCCTCACGGGGCTCGCGAAGACGGGCGTGACACTCTTCGAGATCGCCGACGCGACCGCCGACTCCGGCTCCATCGTCGGCCAGGTCGAGGTCGAGATCGAGGCCGGCGAGACTGCGCAGACTCTGTACCGGAAGCTCTCTCGGGCGCACGTCGAGCTCATCCGCGAGTACGTGCCGCTGCTGCTCGAAGGGCAGGCCCCGAGAGCAGCACAGGATGCCCGGCGCGCAAGCGCTTGGCCGAAGCGGACCCCGGCCGACGGGATCATCGACTGGGAGACGCGGGCGCCGTACCTGTACGACTGGGTTCGCGCGCAGACGCGGCCCTACCCGGGCGCGTTCACGTACCTCGGTGACGCGAAGGTCGTCGTCTGGCGCGCCCGCACCGTCGAGGCGCCTCCTGCACCCGCCGGCACCGTGCTCGAGACCGGCCCCCGCGGTGCGATCGTCGCCTGCGGCGAGGGTGCGCTCCTGCTGGAGGAGGTCGAGGCGGAAGAGCCCCTCGTCGCGGGGGCGCGGCTCGGATGACGCGAGTCCTCGTTGTCGCGGCGCACCCGGACGACGAGGTGCTCGGGATGGGCGGCACGATCGCTCTCCACGCGACGGTCTGGGGCGACCAGGTCCGGATTCTCTGCGTCACCGACGGTAGCTCGACGCAGTATCCGGGGGACGAGACCCGGCGCACGCAGAAGGACGGCGAGGCGCGCAGGGCCGCGGCCGAGCTCGGCGTCGAGGACTACGTCCACCTCGACCTCCCGGACATGCGGCTGGACACGCTCCCTCACGTCGAGGTGAACCGTGTCGTCGAGCAGCACGTCCGCGACTTCCGGCCCGAGCTCCTCTACGTCGTCCACCCGGACGTGAACCGCGACCACCACGCGGTGTTCGACTCGGTGGCGGTGGCGACGCGGCCCGCTCCTGGCCAGTCCGTGCTCAGGGTCGTCACCTACGCGCCCGCCTCGAGCGTCGAGTGGACGCCGGCGCTACGCCAGACCTTCGTGCCGAACTGGTTCGTCGACATCGGGCAGACGCTCGAGGCGAAGCTTCGCGCCTTCGCCTGCTACGCGACGGAGGCGCGCGCGTACCCGCACCCGCGCAGCGAGCGCGCGCTGCGCGCCCAGGCCGAGTTCTACGGATCGAGCGTCGGCTGCCAGGCCGCAGAGCCCTTCGTGCTCGTCCGCAGCCTCGAGCGTCCCCCGTGAACACCCTACGGGTCCGGGATGAGGGCCGGCACCGTCGCGGCTCGCGATCGGCATCGCTTCGATCTCGAAACCTTTCGCTATGAGTGCTCGCATCGGGCGCGTGGTAGTCGTCGTCGGCCTGCTCGCCGCGACAGTGGCGGCGTTCGCGGTCGCCGAGCACGTGAAGCTCGAGCGCAGCCCGATCATCGACCCGCGCGCCGATCGGATCTTCTCGCCGGTCTGCCGCTGTCCGGGGCTCGCGAGCATCTCCTTCCGGCTGCGGCGCGCGGACCGCTTGACGATCGGCATCGTCGATGGTGGCGGGCAGCTTCGGCGCACGCTCGTCAGCAACCGCCGCTTCGGCCGCGGCCGCGTCGACCTCGTCTGGGACGGTCGCGACGACCGCGGTCACGTGGTGGCCGACGGCTCCTACCGCCCGCGGGTGCGCTTCGTCGGTCCGGGACGGACGATCGTCCTCGAGAATCGCATCCGCGTCGACACCACGCCGCCCCGCCTCCAGGTCCTCGGCGTCCACCCGAGGACCTTCTCGCCGGACGGCGACCATCGCGGCGACGGTCTCGCGATCCGCTACCGGCTGAGCGAGCCAGGGCGGGTGCTCCTCTTCGTCAACGGCCGCCGGCGCGTCCGTGGGCGCGCGCGCATCAAGCCCGTCGCGCAGGTGGAGTGGTACGGCAAGGCCGAAGGGTCTCCTTTCCGAGCCGGCGCGTACCGGCTCGCGCTCGTCGGGCAGGACCTCGCGGGCAACAGGTCCCCCGCCGTCAGCGCCGGCGTCGCGCACATCAGGTACATCGAGCTCGCTCGGCACGTGATTCGGGCACGTGCGCGGCAACCGATTCGTGTGCGCGTGTCGACCGAGGCCGAGCGCTATAGCTGGAACCTCGGTGCGACGCGTGGAGCCGCGGGTGGGCCTGTGCTGAAGCTGAGCTGGCCGCGGCGAGCGCGCCTACAGCTCGTCGTCTCGGCGAACGGGCACAGCGACCGGGCGACCGTCCTCGTTGGCGCGCCCAAGCGGCGGTAGCGCGCCCTCCGCGGCGGCGACAAGGCCGGCGAGCGCCATCGCAGCCAGCGGCCAGACGAGGTACGAGGTCTGGAACACGCGTCCGAGAAAGAGGAGGACGAAGATCGAGATCGCGAAGGCGACTAGGTGGGGCCATTCCGCGCTCGTGCGAAGCTGCCGCCAGACGAGCCACACGGTGAGCGGCAGCCACAGGAGCAGCGCGAGCCAGAGGAACGGGTACGAGCCGAACTCGCCGCCGATGATGCCTGCCTTCAACAGGAGGTGGGAGAGCCCGTAGCCGACGATCCGGTAGGTCGAGGCGCCGTAGCGGACGGTGTCGTCCCAGAGCGCACCGGGCCCTGCGACGAGGAAAGGCAGGAAGCCAGCCGCAAGGACGGCGGTGAACGCTCCAGCGGCCGGCCTGAGCCGCTGTCGCGGCGCCCGCCGCAGGGCGAGCACGGCGAAGAACGGCACCGCGGCGAGCGCGAACTGCTTCAGCAGCACGGCCGTTGCGAGCAGCGCGGCTGCGGCGGCGAACCTCGAGCGCAGGAGGAGCGCGAACGCGAGGACGAGCGCGAGGAGGCTCGGCGCGTCGGCGGTGCCAAACCAGGCGGCGCGCACGACGAGCGGGTTGCCCGCGAGGGCGACGCCGAACGCAAGACGCCACCCGAGCGGCCCGGGGAAGGCAAGCGCGGCGACGAGCAGGCCGACGCTCGACAGCGCGACGAGCAGCCGGAAGTCGTCGAGCGGAGCAGGAAGGACGTTCCAGGCAGCCGCCAGCAGAGGCGTCCCCGGGAAGTAGGCGAGGTGGTCTAGCGCAACCTGCCGCTGGCGCGGGTCGACGCCGATCGTCGCGGGGTACCACCGCGCCAGCCCCGTCCGGCGGTAGTCGTACCCGTAAGGATCGTGGCCGTGGTCGATGAGATGTCCGGCAATCTCGATCTGGTAGGTCGAGTCATTGTCGTAGAGCCACGACCGCGTGGAGTCGCGTAAGCCCAGTTGCAGGAGCGTCGCCGGCAGGATGAGCGCGGCGACGACAGCTGCCGCGAGCGCGACCGCCCACCACGGGCGCCAGCGCGGCAGGAAAGGGACCGCAGCCGCCAGGATCGCGAGGACGAGCCCGGCGAGCACGGCCGGCGTGCGGACGAAGCCCAGGTCCCAGCGGGACCCGGCCGCACGCACGAGCGGACCGAGGAGTCCGTGCGGGTGGATCGGTCCATGGCGAAAGCGCCAGGGATCCGAACCGAGCTCCGGCGCGTCCACGAGCACGAGCGCCGCGAGCGTCCCGAGCAGGAGCCAGAGCCCCTGCGGCGAGAGCCTCATCGAGTGGGCGCGGTCGCGGCGGGTCGTGGGGCGATGATCGCAGCGGCCTCGGTCACGCCGGCCTTGACGACCACGTAGCTCGAAGCCAGCGCGAGCACGAACCAGGTCATGGGATCCTCGACGAAGCCGCTGTAGAAGAGCGAGTGGGTGAAGAGAGCGACGAAGACGGCCGCGAGCACGAGCCCAAAGCCCTCGTCGCGCCGTCTGACGAGGTCGATCGTCTTGCCGGCTCCCGCCAGCAGCCCCAGGTAGGCCAGTAGGCCGAGGACGCCGAGCTCACTCGCCACCGTCAACGGCGTCGTGTGCGAGACGAAGCTCCCCGTGGGGCCGTGGCGCCGCGCAAGCTCCTGGCTCTCCTTCGGCTGCGCACCGAGCCCGACGCCGAGCACAGGATGGTTGCGGAAGACGCGCGAGGCGGAGTCGATTCGCCGCGACCGGTCGCTTGTCACCCGCCGCACCGACTGATTCTGGACGACGGCCGCAACGGCGCCGGCGCCGAGGAGCGCAGCCGCGACGGCACCGACGAGCACGAGCCGGCGGCGCCTGCGGTCGCCGACGAGCGCGGCGACGAGGAGGGTGACGACAAAGAGCGCGACGAAGCTCGATTGCGAGTAGGAGAAGTAGAGGCCCGCGAAGAGGAAGGCGAGGAGCCCCGCCGCGAGCAGCACGCCTACCCGCCCGAGCCAGAGCGCGACGACGAGGACGGCCATGGCCAGAACGAGGTGGCGCCCGTAGAGGCTCGGGTCGCGGAAGAGCGAGGTGACGCGGAAGAAGGAGGAGTAGGTGTTGCCGACAGCGACGCTCGAGGAGAAGAAGAGGAGCCGGTGTGCCACCGCCTCGACGATGCCGACGAAGGCGAAGAGACAGCCGAGCGCGACTGCGACGATCGCGAGCACTCGAGGCAGCCAGGCGGGGAAGGGCGCGCGGCCGACGATCGCGACGAGGACCGCGAAGGGCAGCAGGAAGAACATCAGGAGGTTCGTCCCGGCGCCGAGGTCGCTCGTCCAGGTCAGGGACACCGCCGCGAGCGCGACGAAGGCTGCCGCGGGTGCGACGATCGCGGGCGGCAGCGCCCGCACAGGTGCCCCCCGGACGACGCGGAACGCGAAAGCCGCCGTGACGACGGCGAGCACTGCATAGAGCAGCAGCAGGCGCCCGAGCTCGCCGCCGTGGGCGACGCCGACGAAGAAGCGCTGGTGGCGGTCGAAGTGGAGCGGAAGGCGAAACGGCGCCGCGGCCAGGACGAGCGGCGTGGCGAGGTCCGGGCGACGAACGAGTGGGACGGCCGCGACCGCGAGTACGGCGAGGGCGACGACTCCGAGCCCGAGCACGGTCGGCCGCGCGTGGAAGCTCGAGGTGCGCGAGTAGCCGAGGCCGGCCTCGGCGAAGGCGAGTAGCCCGAGACCGGCGAGGAGGATCGCCCGGGATCTGGCGAGCAGCACGAACGCAGCGCCGAGAGCGCCCACGACCGCGGCCAGCTGAGCAGCATTCGTGTGCACCATCCCGCTCGAGACGGACCCTAGACGACGCCCGCCAAGGGGGCGACCCGAACCTTAAGAGCCCGCACACGACGAGCACGGCGCCGCTGCGGCACGCTGGGCGGCCCGTGGACGACGTCCTCGGTTGCGCCCGTATCCTCCGGATACGAAGGCGCACTACGCCCCTGCCACGGACCACTCATTGCGCCTCATCGACCGCGTGAGTCGTTCTGATAGTGACTCTGAGCGGCGAGGCGTTACTTCGGGCGCGGGCGTCCCCGAGGAGGGTGGCGCCGCTTGCGGAACGGCTCGAGGGCGTAGACGCGCGTCTTGCCGATGAGGTAGAGCCGCTTTGCATCGGCGACGACCGGCGAGTAGGCGCCAGCCTTCGAGCGCCAGACAAGCTTCCCGGTCCGTGCGTCGAGCGCGTAGGTGCCGCGCGGGCCCTGCTTCGCGTACCGCGAGGCGCGCGAGCCGCAGAACTCGCAGGAGGAGAAGTAGACGAGGCCGCCGAGAACCGTCGGAGCACCGTGGATCGCGGAGCTCGACTCGTAGCGCCACTTGCGATCGCCCGTCGCTGCGTCGAAGGCGTAGAAGCCGCCGTCGTAGGAGCCGACGTAGACGGTCCTGTTCCAGATCGCCGCGCCCGTGTAGATGTAGGTGCCCGCGTGCTGGGCCCACAGCAGATCGCCCGTCCTCGCACCGTAGGAGAAGAGAGTGCCGTCGGTGTTGCCGATGTAGACGCGCCCGTAGGCGATGCTCGGGCTGGCGTAGAAGTACTCGGTGCCGTCGTGGCGGCTCCACCGGACGTGTCCGGTCCGGGCGTCGAGGGCGTAAACGGCGCCCGCGTCGGTCGCGAAGTAGACGTTGCCGCCCCAGTAGGCGCCGGAGGTGTTGACCTCGGCGCCCGCATCGAAGCTCCACCGCAGCGTCTTCGTGCGCGCGTCCAGCGCATACACGTGGTGGTCCCAGGAGCCGAAGTAGAGCGTGCCGTCAACCAGGAGGGGCGACGACTCGACGACGCCCGTCCTGAAGCGCCAGAGGATCTTTCCGCTGTCGGCGTTCATCGCAACGACGAACCCCGGCTGCGACCGCGGGTAGCGAGCACACGGCGCCGCCTGCATGTACGCCTGGAAGACGATCCCGCGCCAGACCGTCGGCGAGGCCGCCTCGCAGTGACCGAATCGGTGCTGCCACGCGATCCTGCCGGTCTTGACGTCGATCGCGAGGAATCGCCCCTTCACCTGCGGAACGAAGACCTTGCCATAGGCGACCGCGGGTGGATATTCGATGAAGCTCCCCGTCTCGACCTGCCACAGGCGCCGGAACGGGGGCCGCTCCCTGAACTGGGTCGGTGCATGCGTCCGCGCGATGTCGTAGCCGTAGGTCGGCCACGGCACCTTGCGAATCGTCTTCTTCGGCCGCGGCCGCGGCCGCGGCCGCGGCGGCGGCGGGGGCTTCGGCTTCCGCGGCGCGGTCGTCGTCACGAACTCCTTCGTGGAGGAGCCGCGGACGACCTTGTGTCGCGGCGGGTGGCGGTGCGTGACCAACCACGCACCGGCGAGGCCGAACCCGGCGACCACGACGAGCCCGATTGCCGCGGTCACCTTCGTCTTGCGGGTCAGGCGCGCGATGCGGTCAGGGTAGCTGGGCGCCCGCCGTCGGCCGGCCGGCCATAATCGGCCGATGATCGAGGCTTGGCGTCGCGTGCTCGTGCTTGCCCCTCACACCGACGACGGCGAGTTCGGCTGCGGCGGAACGATGGCGCGCCTCGTCGACGCCGGGACGGAGGTGCGCTACGTCGCCTTCTCGATTGCGACGAAGTCGCTGCCGGAGGGGTTCCCGCCCGACACCCTCGCGCGCGAGGTGCGGGAGGCGACGACGCAGCTCGGGATACCCGCGGCGCAGCTGACCGTGCACGACTTCGAGGTACGAACGTTCCCCGAGCGCCGCCAGGACATCCTCGAGCTCCTGATCGAGCTCTGGGAGGACTGGCGGCCCGAGGCCGTCTTCCAGCCCTCCGTACACGACATCCACCAGGACCACCAGGTCATCGCCGCCGAGGGCCTGCGAGCCTTCAAGCGGACGACGATCCTCGGCTACGAGATCCCCTGGAACAACTTCAATTTCGACTACCAGGCCTACGTCTCCCTCGACCATTCGCACATCGAGCGGAAGGTGGCCGCGCTCGAGCGCTACGCCTCGCAGCAGCACCGCAAGTACGCGAACGCCGAGTACATCTGGAACCTCGCGCGCACGAACGGCATCAACGTCGGGCGGGAGTACGCGGAGGTGTTCGCGGTCTACCGGGTGGTGGCGTAGCCGCCGGGGGCCGGAGGCTCGTTTTGCGAGTCGCAACTCCGGGAGCGTGCAAAGAGAATCCGACGCTGAGGCTATCCGGCGCGGGCCACGAGGAGGGGTGGGGCGCTTGGCCGCGAGCCCTACCTGCCGCAGCCCCGAGCATCCCGCGGGCTGCAGGCCTCCTCGACCTGCTCTACACCCGCCCTCAGTCGCTTCACAGGAGGCGCCCAGCGACCTCTGGTCTCGTACGCGGACTCTCTAGTCGAGGATGTCGATGGCGGACTCTCGTACGGCCCAGATGCGAACATTCGGCTCTGCGGCGGCTCCCACGGGAGCCGATGCATCGAGCTCCCTGTCGGAGAGGGTCAGTGCAGGGCGGCTCCTGCAGACGCTGCTCGTCGTCTTCGTGGTCACCGGCAACGCCGCGCTTCTGGTCTGGCTGTGGGTCGACGCCGGCAACCTCACCCGGGTGCACAGCAGCGGCGACGCGCTCGCGAGCATCGCACGGATCACGGGTCGCGTGGGCGCCTATTCCGCGCTGATTCAGGTGCTGTTGCTCGCCCGCGTGCCGTGGGTCGAGAGGCTGTTCGGCCTCGACCGGCTCAGCATCTGGCATCGCTGGAACGGGCACGCGTGCCTGGATCTCGTTCTCGCGCACGTGATCTTCAGCGTCTGGGGCTACGCGCTCCTCGACAAGCTCTCGATCCCTCGGGAGATCTCGACGATGCTCGGCGGCGGCATCTATCCGGGGATGATCACGGCGACCGTCGGCACGGGTCTCCTGATCGCCGGCCTTTGCCATGGGCACGAGGGGAGCTAGCTGGACGGCGCGCCTCCAAGGCTGGGATGCGATGACCATTCTCGCGGACGGACGCGTGCTCTCGACACCCGGCTTTCCGGCCGCCGCCTCCTAGCATCCAGCCCGTATCCGGCGCTGGCCGGTTGGCCGCGAAGCTGAGGCTTCCCGCGCGTACCGCCTCAGTGCCGTGATCAGGTAGATCGTGGCGACTGTCCCATCGCCGCCGACGATCCTGTGGGTCAAGCCGGCTTCGTCTGGAACGCGTACGCGAGCAGCGTCTCGATCGGAACGACCTCGAGCGCCCGCTCATGCGTCGCGCCCAGCACCACCGGCGCGGCGCAGCCGGCACGATGGGCTTCAAGCCAGCGCTCTGCGCAGACGCACCAGCGGTCGCCGGGCTTCAGGCCGGGGAAGCCCCACTCGGGACGCGGCGTCGACAGGTCGTTGCCGGCGATGCGGCTGAATTCGAGGAACTCGGCGGAGACGACCGCGCAGACGGTGTGGCTGCCCAGGTCGTCCTCGCCCGTCGCGCAGCAGCCGTCCCGGAAGAACCCGGTGAGCGGGTTGGTCGAGCACGAGACGAGAGAGCCGCCGACGACGTTCCGATCGGGCTGGCGATGCATGGGACAACTCTGCCACCAAGTGCCACCCGGACGCCCCCGGTCTCTACAGCTCGCCCGGCTTCGCGATCTGGTAGAAGAACGGGCCCATCCCGCCCTGATTGACCGCGACGACGAGTCCGAGGAAGTCCTCGAGCGCGCGGGCCTGGTCGAGGCCGCCCGCGAAGGCCGGGTCGTAGCCCGCATCCCGGATCAGCTGCTCGGCCACCTTCCGGGCCTCTTCGTCGGTTGATGTTCATGGGCGCCACAACGCCCGCGTCGAACCCAAAATTCCAGGGCGCGCCGGGGGTTCGCCGCCGTGCAGGCGGGTATGACCCCGGACAACCATCGACGACGGAGGGACGAGATGAACAAGGACGAGCTGGAGGGAAAGGCTAAAGAGGCAGCCGGGAAGCTGACCGGCGACAAGCGTCAGGAGACCGAAGGGAAGGTTCAGGGTGACGTCGCCAAGCTCGGCGAGAAGGCGAAGGACGCGCAGGACAGGGCGAAAGGCGCAGCCGACGCCCTCACGAATCGCGACGACCGCGCCTGAGTCGCGCCGCTCGCGCGAGGTGGATCGACCGGCAACGCTGCCGGTCGATCCATCAGATCCGGCTGAGAAGCGCTAGCCGGCCGGCCAGAAGTCCTCGACGATCTCCCCGTCGGCCCTCGGATCCTCGATCCGTCGCGAGACGATCACGAGCTCGGCGTCCTGCGCCTCGTCGTTCCAGACCGAGCGGACGACCTCGGGAGCCACGCGGACGGCCGTGCCCTCGCCGACCTCGACGATGTCGTCGTCAAGCTTGAACTGGAGCTTGCCCGCGACGACGAAGTAGATCTCCTCCTGCGTCTTGTGGCGGTGGCCGTAGGAGCCCTTGCCGCCCGTGTGCTGAGGCATCCTCCGGTACGTGAGAGCCACCTGCTCGGCGTCGATCTCGTAGGTGCAGAACCGCATCTCGCCGGGATACTCGTCCCCGAGCACGTCGCGGATCTCGTCGAGTCGCTTAACGGTGTAGCCGGACATGCTGCCTCCCTCTCGGTCGCGGTCGTCTCTGCAAGTATCGCCGCCTGACCGAGGCAACACGCAAACGGCTGGTCGTCGTCGCCGCCATCCTGGGCTCGACGGTCGTCTTCGTCGACTCGACGGTCGTCAACGTCGCTCTGCCGGCGATCCAGCGCGACCTCGGTGGCGGGTTCGCGCTCCAGCAGTGGGTCGTCGACGCCTACCTCCTCACCCTCGGCTCGCTGATCCTCGTCGGCGGCTCGCTTGGCGACCTCTTCGGCGAGCGGCGCATCTTCGCGAGCGGCGTCGCGGCCTTCGGGGTCACCTCCGTTCTCTGCGCGATCGCTCCCAACGGCAGCACACTGATCGTCGCCCGGGGCCTGCAGGGCGTTGCGGGGGCGCTCCTCACTCCGGCCGCCCTCGCGACGATCGCGGCCTCCTTCTCAGGGGAGGAGCGGGGAGCGGCGATCGGCACCTGGACTGCCTGGACCGGGATCGGGACGGTTGTCGGTCCGCTCGTGGGAGGCTGGCTCGTCTCCGTCGCCTCGTGGCGGTCGATCTTCCTCGTCAACGTCCCGCTCGTGCTGGTGACGCTCGGGCTCGTCGCGGTCGCGCTTCCGAAGCGGAAGCAGGGCACGACGCGGGCGAAGGTCGATCTTGTGGGGGCCGCCCTGTGCGTGCTCGGGCTCGGCGGCCCCGTGTTCGCGCTGATCGAGGAGCCGCGGCGCGGCTGGGTCGATCCGCTGATCCTCGGCGGGCTTCTCGGCGGAGCCGCGCTGCTCGGCGCCTTCCTTGTCTGGGAAGCCCGGTCGTCGCATCCCATGCTGCCGCTGGCGCTCTTTCGCCGGCGCAACTTCTCGTTCGCCAACCTCGAGACGGTGGCGGTCTACGCGGGGCTCTCGACACTGACCTTCTTCCTCGTCCTGTTCGTCCAGCAGCTGGCGGGCTACTCCGCGCTTCAGAGCGGCCTCGCGCTCCTGCCTGTGACGCTCGTCCTCTTCGTGCTCTCGAGCCGCGTCGGAAGGCTCTCGATGAGGATGGGGCCGAGGCTCTTCATGGGCGCCGGCCCGCTCGTCTGCGCTGCGGGGCTTCTCGGCTTGCTGCGCCTCTCGCCCGGCTTCTCGTACTGGCTCGAGCTACTCCCGCCGCTGCTCGTCTTCTCGGTCGGCCTCGCGATGATCGTCGCGCCGCTCACCTCCACCGTCCTCGCCGACGCGGGCGAGCGAGACGCGGGCATCGCCTCCGGCATCAACAACGCGCTCGCGAGGGTGGCGGGCCTGCTCGGAATCGCCGTCGTCGGAGTCGCAGTCGCGGGTCCGGAGAACCGGCTCGACCTTCCGGGCTTCCGCCTCGCGATGGCGATCACCGCCGGCCTCGTCGCCGCCGGTGGCATCATCGGGATCGTCGGGATCAGGAATCCGCGCGGCGCGCGGCGGCAGAGGGCGGAATAAGGTTGGCCGGATCGTGAGGGTCGTCGTCATCGGTGGCGGATCGACGGGCGAGCACTTCGTCGGCGCTCTCCGCCGCCTCGACTCGGAGGCGCAGATCACTCTCGTCGAGCGCCGTCTCGTCGGCGGCGAGTGCTCCTACTGGGCCTGCATGCCGACGAAGACGATGCTTCGCGCGCCGGAGGTCCGTGCGGCGGTGATCCGCACCCCCGGCATCGTCGGCGCAGACGCCCTCGATGCCGCCGACATCTTCGCTTGGCGCGACCGGGTGGCCGAGCGGGACGACGCCTCTCAGGTGGAGTGGTTGCGCGGCCAGCGCGCGGAGCTCGTTCGCGGCGACGGTGTCGTCGCGGAGCCGGGTGTAGTGCGGGTCGACACGACCGAACTCGTCTACGACCGGCTGGTGATCGCGACCGGCTCAGTGCCCGTTGTGCCGCCCGTCGCCGCCGGCGTGCCGTACTGGACGAACAAGGAGGCGACCGAGACGACCGAGGTCCCGACGACCCTCGTCGTCCTGGGCGGTGGGCCCGTGGGATGCGAGCTCGCGCAGTTCTTCGCGAGAGTGGGCTCGCGGGTGACTCTGATTCAGGCGGCGCCGCACCTGCTGCCGCGTGTCGATCCGGATGCGGCGCTGCTCGTGGAGGAAGCGCTACGCGAGGACGGGGTCGACGTTCGTCTCGGGGCAACGGTCAGCGTGATCGATCCGGACAACCGGGTGGTGCTCGGAAACGGTGAGCGCATCGAGTTCGAACGGCTGCTCGTCGCGACGGGACGCCGCGCCAATGTCGATGGACTCGAGGCTCTCGCCCTCCAGATCTCCGCTCGAGGGATCGAGGTGGACGAGCGAATGCGGGCGGCCGAGGGCGTTTGGGCGATCGGCGACGTCACGGGGATCGCGCAGTTCACGCACGTCGGCAAGTATCACGCCCGGGTCGCCGCGGCCGACATGGTCGGACGACCCGCGCGAGCGGATCATCGGGCGGTGCCCGCGACGATCTTCACCGATCCGCAGGTCGCCTCCGTGGGGGCGATGGAGGGCGTGACCGCAACCTGGCCGCTGACCTCCACCCCGCGGCTCTCGACCTACGAGCGACCGAAGCGCGCGGGCTTCGTCAAGATCGCCGCCGATCCCGAGCGGCGCGTTGTCACCGGGGCGGTCGCCGTGGGTCCCGAGGCCGGGGAGTGGCTCCAGCAGCTGACGCTCGCGATCCGAGCGGAGGTGCCGATCGACACGCTCCTCGACGTGATCCAGCCCTATCCCACCTTCAGCGAGGCGGTCTTCCTCGCGCTCCGCGAGCTGGGCCTCGACCTCTGACGGGGAAGCTCGCGGCGACTCCGCGCGTTGGGGGAAAACATGAGCACTCAAACATGTACCCACCTCGACGAGGCGCACCTGCTCGATCTGCCGGCGAAGATCCCAGGCTGCGAGGACTGCCTTAGGACCGGCGGCACCTGGCTCCACCTCCGGATGTGCCAGACGTGCGGGCACATCGGCTGCTGCGACAACTCCCCAGGCCGGCACGCGACCGGCCACTTCGACGATTCGGGCCATCCGATCATCCGGTCGGCCGAGCCCGGCGAGGACTGGTCGTGGTGCTACCGGGACGAGCTCGCGTTCGTCCTCGAGGGCCCGTGACGACGCGCGAGGAGCTCTGGCCGGAGCTTCCCTACGAGGCGTGGCGCGAGACTCGCGACACGCTGCACATGAAGCTCCAGGCGATCGGGAAGATCCGCCTCGCGCTCGCGCCGATGGAGCCGCAGTGGGCGAACGTCCCGCTCTACCTCACCGCCCGGGGGCTGACCACCTCCCCGATCGCCCACCGAAGCGGCGAGATCTTCGAGGTCGACGTGGACTTCCACGATCACCAGGTGCGCGTCCGCACCGGCGGCGGCCTCATAGAGACCGTGCAGCTGCGCGCGCGTCCGGTGGCCGAGTTCTACGAAGAGCTGGTTGCAGCACTCGAGCGCGCAGGTGTTGCCGTGGAGCTCTCGGTCGTACCTTCCGAGGTGGCCGATCCGATCCCGTTTCCGCAGGACACGACCCATGCGTCCTACGAGCCGGAATGGGCGCACAGATTCTGGCGAGCGCTGCTCTCGATCGACGGCGTGCTGAAGGAGCACCGGGCGGCCTTTCGCGGCAAGATTTCGTCCGTCCATTTCTTCTGGGGCTCGTTCGACCTCGCGCTCACGCGCTACTCGGGAAGGCCGGCCGATCCGCCGCCGGGAGCCGACCCGATCATGCGCGCATCCACGGATGCGGAGCAGATCGCCGCGGGCTGGTGGCCTGGCGACGGGCGT
>JBBQDZ010000039.1:0-15547 GCA_038320185.1 Gaiellales bacterium | reverse complement strand
AAGGAGGCGACCGCGCTGGTCGCCTTCATCAAGTCGCTGAGGTAGCGCGGCTAGTTGAGAAGCGCGGTTCGGTGGACGTAGTCCTCGACCGCGAGCAGGAAGCTCTCGTCACCTGCCAACTCGGCCAGCTGCGCCTTCGTCGTCTGGTCGAAGTCCCCGTCGTCCCGGACGTGCTCCAGGAAAGGCTCCAGGCCACCGTTGCGCCTGAGCGCCGCCATGTGCAGGCACACCTCGAGCGCTCCGGGGTTCCGCGAAACGGCCTCGAGCGCCTCGAGGTCGGGCTGCCAGGAGATGGCTCCCACGATGACTCCAACGAGGCTGGCCGCCCGCGGGATACGGGGGCTACGGGATCAGGCGCTCGAAGGCTTCCGCGAGCTCGGCGAGGTCGAGCTCGCCGGCGAACGGAATCTCCACTCGCCGGGCGACCACACGCACCGGAACGCCCAGAGCCCTCTCCGCGGCTTCGCGGGCGCGTTCCGCGAGATCGGGGTCGACCGGGGTCGCCTTCCGGCGGGGCTTGCGACGTGCGCCCGCCCAGCGCGCCGCGAGCTCTGCCGCACGGACGGAGAGGCCCTCACGGGCGATCTTCCGCGCGAGACGGCGGCGCTCCTCGTGATCCGGCACTGCGAGCACCGCGCGGGCGTGACCCTCGGAGAGCTCGTTGCGTTCCACCATGTCGAGGACGTCCTGCGGGAGCTCGAGCAGCCGCATCCGGTTGGAGACCGCCGCCTTCGAACGGCCGACGCGCTCCGCGATCTCACCGAGGGAGAGGCCGAACTCGTCCAGGAGGACGCAGTAGGCGCGGGCTTCGTCGATCGTGGAGAGTTGCTCGCGCGCGACATTCTCGACGAGGCCGAGCAGGAGCGTGTTGCGGTCGTCGGCCTCGCGCACGACTGCCGGGAGGGTCGCAACGCCCGCCTTCCTCGCTGCGCGCCAGCGGCGCTCGCCCGCAATCAGCTCGTAGCCGCCCGCTGCACGCGGGCGGACGAGCACGGGCTGGAGGATCCCCTCACTTCGGATCGACTCGGCGAGGCCGTTCGCCGCCTCGGCGTCGTGTCGCTGGCGCGGCTGGCGCGGGTTTGGATGAATCTCGTCGACCGGTAGGTGCGCGAGCTGCGTTTCGGGCGGCGTGCCGCCGAGCAAGACCTCGAGACCGCGGCCGAGACCGCGGCGTGACCCGCGCGTCTCAGGAGCGTTCAACAAGCTCCATCGCCACCTTCCAGTAGGCCTCGGCGCCCGCCGAGCGTCGGTCGTAGGCGATCACGGGCAGGCCGTGGCTCGGCGCTTCGGCGACGCGGATCGACCGTGGCACGGACGTCTCGAACATGAGGGGGCCGAAGTGCCGCCGGAGCTCGGCGCCGACCTCCGCGGAGAGCCGGGTGCGAGCGTCGACCATCGTCAGCAGGACCCCCGAGAGAATGAGCCGCGGGTTGAGCCGCGCCCGGACGAGCTCGATCGAGCGCAGGAGCTGTGCAACCCCTTCGAGGGCGTAGTACTCCGCCTGAACCGGGACAAGCACGCGGTCGGCGGCGGCGAGCGCGTTGACGGTGAGCGGGCCGAGCGACGGGGGGCAGTCGATGAAGACAAAGGCGTAGCGCTCGCGTGAACGAGCCAGCGCCTCGGCGAGGAAGTGCTCACCGTCCTCGCGTCGCGCGAGCTCGACAACGGCGCCGGCAAGGTCGGGTTTGGCGGGCACGAGGTCGAGGTTCGCGAAGCGCGTCGGGCGAGCGAGCTCCTCGAGGGGCGCGCCGTCCAGGAGGTCGTAGCTCGAGCTGCCGTTCGCGCTAGCGCCGAGCCCGGAAGTTGCGTTGGCCTGCGGATCGAGGTCGAGCACGAGCGAGCGCTCTCCGGCCTCGGCCAGACAGGCTGCGAGGTTGACTGCCGTCGTTGTCTTGCCGACGCCGCCCTTCTGGTTCGCGACGGCGTAGATCGTCCCCACGCGGCCGACGGTAGCTCGTGGGTCGGCCGTCAACGGTGGCGGAATCCTGGATCGCTACGCGAGCGGACGCTTCCGCGCGACGCCCGGCCTGCGGGGGAATCCCGGCGGTGTGGGGCCGACCTTGCGCAGGACGAGGCACCCCGCCTCCGCCTCCGGGGGAGCTCCTCCAAGACGCTGTGCCACCCGCGCCACGCGCGGGATGTCGACCGTGGGCCCGACGAAGAGGATCGCTGCTCCGCCGGGAACGACCAGCGGGAGGCACCACTCGGCGGCCACGTGGGGAGGCGCGAGCGCTTTCGCCACGGCGACTCCGTAGCGGTCCGTCTCCTGCTCCTCGGCGCGTCCCCAGACGACGCGGACGTTCGGGAAGTCGCGTGCCACCTCTCGGAGGAAGTCGCACTTGCGCCGCTCCGCCTCGAGCAAAGTGACCTCACGGTCCGGGAACGCCGCTGCCAGTGGGAGCCCAGGTGCACCGCCTCCCGAGCCGACGTCGACGAGGGGACCGGGGAAGCGCCGCACCAGGGGCGCAGCGCTGAGGCTCTGCTCGACGTGCACGCGCCGGGCATCGTCTGGATCGGCGATCGCCGTCAGCCCGCGCGCCGCGAGCATCGCGACGAGCCAGCGCCGGAGCCGGGGATCAATCGCCGCTTGGATCGATCACCACGCGCCGGTTGGGCTCGACGCCCTCGCTGCGCGTCACCACACCCGGAAAGTCCTTAAGCCGAAGGTGGACGATCTTGCGCTCGCCCGCGCTCATCGGCTCGAGCTCGATACTCGTCCCGGAGCTCGCCCGCTCGGCGCTCCGGAGCGCCAGCGCGTCGAGACTCGCCCGACGCCGGTCGCGGTAGCCAGCGGCATCCACGACCACCGACTTGCGCTCCTCCGGCCGGTCGCGGTAGACGATCGCATTCGCGAGGTACTGGACAGCGTCGATCGTCTGCCCATGCTTGCCGATCAGGAGACCGAGGTCGCCGCCGGTGCAGCTCGCGGTCAGCTCCGCTTCGTCCTCGCGGATCGCCACCCGGCAGCGGATCCCGAGGCCTTCGCAAACCCGTTCGACGTAGGCGCGGAGCTCCGAACCGGCGTCCGTCTCCTCGACGGGCGCACCCGTCGCCGGCGCGTCGAAACGGGCAATCACCCGCGCCGGCGAGAACCCAACTCCGAGCAACCCCCGCTCGCCCTCGGTGACGACCTGGAAGCGCACCGCCGACTTGTCGAGCCCCGGATGGAGCTTCTCGAGCTCGCGTAGGGCGAGCCACTTGGCCTCGCCGACGGTCTCGCCCGAGGTCTCGACCTCGAGATCCTCCCGGGTCACCTGCGGCTCTTGTTCTTCTTCTTGCGCTTCACCTTCCGCGGCTCCGCCGGGGCAACGGCGGCCGCCGGTGCCGGCTTCGCCTTGTTCAGCAGCGGCTTCGCCGGCGGTGGCTCCTCTTCCTCCTGTTTCGCCGCCGCCCGCGAAGAGCGCTTCGGTGGTGGCGGAGCGGTCTTCGGGACGAGCCGCCGTGTGATCAGCCCCTGGCCCACCGTCCACAGATTGGTCGTCACCCAGTAGAGGACGAGGCCCGTCGGAAAGTGGGCGATGAAGGCGACGAAGGCGACGGGCAGGACGAGCAGCATGATCCGCTGGGAGCGCTCCATCGTCGTCGACATGAAGTAGCTCGACGCGAGCTGGCTGACGACGTAGATCACGAGTAGGACGAAGCCCGACCAGTGGGAGCTCGCCTTGTCCGCGATCGACGGGACGACATGCAGCCAAGAGAGGTCGCCGAGGTGCGGCCCGAGTTTCGGGTCGTGCGCCTCCTTCGAGAAGTTGCGAAGGACGAAGTACAGCGAGAAGAAGACGGGAAGCTGCGCCAGCGTCGGCAGGCAGGAGGAAGCCGGGTTGATCTGGTTCTCCCGGTAGAACTTCATCAGCTCCTCGTTCAGCTTCTGCCTGTCGCCCTTGTAGCGCTTCTGGAGCTCCTTCATCTGCGGCGCGTGACGCTGGAGGTTCTGCATCGAGTGGATCTGCCGCACGGTCAGCGGCACGAGGATCATCCGGACGATCACCGTCAGCGCGACGATCGACCACGCCCACGGCAGCCCCACCGTTCCGTGCAACCAGTTGAGCACATGCCGGAGCCCGTGCTCGAGAGGCGTCAGGATCCCGAAGACAATCATGTTCGAAGGCCGACAGTCGCGGCATCTGCGGCCGCGGCCGGCGAAGCCGGGCTCTGCCCGGCGGGAGCCTCGGCGAGGGCCGGCGCACCGTTGGCGTAGTCGACTCCGCCCTGACTCCATGGGTTACAGCGCAGAAGTCGCCACGCGGCCTTGGCCGAGCCGACGAGCAGGCCATGCTCGCGGAGCGCGTCGATCGCGTACTGCGAGCAGGAGGGGTGGTACTTGCACGACGCTGGGAAGAGCGCGCCGAGCGTATGCCGCCAGAGGTAGACGAGCACGATTCCGAGGAACCTCATGCGGCCGCCTTGCCGAGCACCTCGTCGACACGCCCTCGCAGCCACTCGAACCCGCGCGCCTCGGCCGCTTCGGGCAAACCAGGCTTCACGACGAGGACATAGTCGCGGGAACCCTCGGGAGGGCGTGAGCACCACGTCTCTCGCAACTGCCGCTTGATCCGGTTCCGGACGACGGCGCTGCCGACGCTCTTCGGAACGGCAATTCCGAGCCGCGCCGTGCCGTCCGGGGACTCACGATCGAACCGGTAGAGCACGAGGTAGCGCGTGGAGACCGAGCGTCCGTGGCGGTAGACCGCATCGAAGTCCCGGGAGCGCGAGAGGCGATGCCGTCGCTGCACGCGGCGCTGCTGCGCCCCTAGGCCGAGAGGCGCTTGCGACCCTTGGCGCGACGGCGCTTCAGGATCGCCCGCCCGGCCCGAGTGGCCATCCGAGCCCGGAAGCCGTGCTTGCGCTTGCGGCGCCGGACGTTGGGCTGGTAGGTCCGCTTCACGAGAGAGCAGGGTGGTCAGAAAAAGGCGCACCGGAGGCGCGCCTCGAAAAGTATAGACGAGGGCACCCTCCGTGAGTTGTCCACAGTTAAACCGCACGGGCAGTTTGTGCCAAGTCGGCCCGGTCAGGCGCGTTGGCGGCGGCGCCGTTGCCTCGACAGGCGTTTTCCACAGGTGTGGAGAGGTGTGTGGACGCGTTCAAAAACCTGCAATTTGCGGGAGTTATTGCCGCAGCGGTGGCGTTGTTCGGGCGGGGAGACGTTGGTATGCTCGCCGTTCGCATTGAACCACCAAAGGAGTCTCGGCCACCGCGTGGAGCCCCAAATCGAGCTGACTGCGGAGGGCCTGTGGACGGAGGTAGCAGACCGGCTCCGGGGTGCCCTGAACGACGCGACCTACCGGACCTGGTTCGGAGAAGCGAGTGCCGCAGAGCTCGGCGATGAGGCGTTCGTCCTGCTCGTCCCGAACGACTTCACCCGCGAATGGATCGAGGGCCACTTCCTCGGACTTATCCGGGCGGCGGTGCGCGACGCAACGGGGCAGGAGCGGCGCGTCCAGCTGCGGGTCGCGGAGCGCGGCGAGGCCGCGGAGGCACAGCAGGAGCCGCCCCGACCCGAGCGCGCGAAGACTGGTCTGAACGCGAAGTACGTCTTCGACAGCTTCATCATCGGCTCGTCCAATCGTTTCGCGCACGCGGCAGCGCTCGCCGTTGCGGAGGCGCCGGCCCAGGCGTACAACCCGCTCTTCATCTACGGAGGTACGGGTCTCGGCAAGACGCACCTGATGCAGGCCATCTCCCACTACGTCGGCGACCACCACGATCTGCTTTCCGCGCGCTACGTCACGAGCGAGACCTTCATGAACGACTTCATCAACTCCCTGCGCGACAAACGGATCGAGGGGTTCAAGCAGCGCTACCGCACCTACGACCTACTCCTGATCGACGACATTCAATTCTTCGAGCACAAGGAGCGCATCCAGGAGGAGTTCTTTCACACCTTCAACACGCTCTACGAGGCCGGCAAGCAGATCATCATCTCCTCCGACCGGCCCCCGAAGGAGATCTCGACTCTCGAGGCCCGCCTGCGCTCGCGCTTCGAGTGGGGGTTGATCACCGACATCCAGCCGCCCGACCTGGAGACCCGGATCGCGATTCTCAGCAAGAGGGTGAAGACGGACGAGATCAAGCTGGACGACCGGGGGGTCCTCGAATTCATCGCTGGCCGCATCTCGACCAACATCCGGGAGCTCGAGGGGGCGTTGACACGGGTGGTCGCGTTCTCCTCACTCACAGGTCGGGCGATGACCGTCGAACTCGCCCAGGATGTCCTCAGAGACGTCTTCCCCCAGGGGGAAGTGCCGGAGGTATCCATCGAGCGGATCCAAGAGACAGTGTCGGACCGTTTTGGTCTGTCGATCACGGAGCTCTGTAGTGAGAAGCGCTCCCAGAACGTCGTCTATCCAAGGCAAGTCGCGATGTACCTCTCGCGCGAGCTCACGGACTCCTCTCTACCAAAGATCGGCAAGCACTTTGGTGGTCGCGACCACACAACCGTCATCCACGCGACGTCGAAGATCGGGCGCTTGATTCGCGAGGATCGGTCTGTGTACAACCTTGTGCAGGAGCTCACAGCGCGTGTGAAGCAGATTCGCTGAATGGGAATGGCGGCGGCGGGGACTCTGAAGCTTGTGCAAAACCAACCGGTCTTCCTCAGGACCCGTCCCCAGTGAAGAGACACAGCCTGAGCGGCGTGTAGGTCATCTTCCCCATCCTCCACACTCCCTATGTACTACTACGAGAGGTTTCTAAAGAATGACAACCACAATGATCGGGTCGGGGATGAAGGTCACGTGCTCGCGGGACGAGCTCGTCCCGAAGATCGCGCTCGCCGCCCGTGGGGTCTCGACGCGTGCTGCCGTTCAGATCCTCTCCGGGCTGCTGGTGTGGGCTTAGGAGTACACCCTCGACCTTGACTCAACGGTCATGGAGATCTCGATCCGCACCTCACTCGAGGCCTCCGTCGACGGCCCAGGCGCTGCCGTCGTCCCCGGACGGCTCCTCTTAGACATCAGCCGCCTGCTGCCGGCCGGCGAGGTGACGATCCAGCACGCTGCCGAGGAGTCGGTCGTTCGGATCACCTGCGGACCCGCGAGCTACACGCTTCATACGTACTCAGTCGAGGACTTCCCGAGGCTCCCGGAGGTAGAGTCCGCCTCGCTCTTCACGGTCGAGCGCGAGCTCTTCCTCGAGACCGTCGCTCGCGTCAGCCGAGCAGCTTCCCGGGACGAGTCCCGCCCGGTTCTCACAGGGGTGCTCGTCCGGTTTGAGCCGGGCAAGCTCGTCATGGCGGCGACCGATTCCTACCGCCTGTCTGTGAAGGAGACGCCGCTCGAGGCGCCGGCGGGGGAGCTCGAGGCAATCGTGCCCGCGCGCGCACTCGGGGAGCTCGGCAGGCTGGCGCAGGGGCCCTCGGAGCTCGAGCTTGGCGTGCTTGAGAACCAGGTCGTCTTCGGCGCCGGTGGTGCCTGGCTGACCACACGGCGGATCGACGGGCAGTTCCCGAACTACAAGCAGCTCATCCCGGAGACGTTCGACTACGAGGTGTCGCTCTCCCGGGACGAGTTCCTGGACGTCGTGCGTCGCACCTCGGTCATGGCGCAGCGTAACTCGCCGCTGCGCCTGCGCTTCGCGGAAGGTGAGCTTGTCGTCTCGGCGCAGACCCAGGACGTCGGAGAGGCACGAGAATCGCTCGCCGCGGGTTTCACCGGCGAGCCGCTCGAGATCGGCTTCAATGCCGAATTTCTCCGAGAGGGCATCGAGTCCATGGAGGGTGACGACCTCGCGCTGAGGCTGATCAGCCCCCTGCGGCCCGCCGTTCTACGGGGAGCCGGCGAGGACTACACCTACCTGATCATGCCGATCCGTCTCGCAGGCTGATCGTCGGGTCGGTCTCGCTCCGGAACATCCGGTCCTACGCCCGGCTGGAGCTACAGCTCGCGCCCGGCCTGATCCTCGTCGTGGGAGCGAACGGAGCGGGAAAGACGAACCTGCTCGAGTCGCTGCACGTCGGCACCCAGGGCTTCTCGCCGCGCACGCGCAGCGACGCTCAGCTGATCCGCTTCGGGGAGACTGCAGCCCGCATCGCGCTGCGCGGCGACCGCGCAGGGACCGCAACGGACGTCGAGGTGACGCTCGAGCTGGCGGGGCCGAAGCGGGCGAAAGTGAATGGCGCACGGCTCCGGACAGCCGAGCAGCTCCGCTCCGAGGTCTCGACGCTTGTCTTCACGCCCGACCGCCTGGCGATCGTGAAAGGCGGTCCCGCCGCGAGGCGGGCCTACTTCGACCGCGTTCTCGGTCGTCTCTCGCCCTCGAGGGCCTCGCTACCCGCGGAATACGGAGCCGCCCTCGCGCAGCGCAACGCGGCGCTGCGGCGAGCCGCCCTCGGGTTCTCCTCGCGCGGGGCGCTCTCGCCCTGGACGCAGCGCGTCGCCGAGCTCGGCCGGGACCTCGTCCTCGCACGGCGCGAGACGCTCGCCGCCATCGCCCCCGCCTTTGGTGCCCGCGGCGACGACCTCGGCCTCGGGGATGCGCGGCTCGGCTACAACGCGGAACCGCCCACGGTCGCAGACCTCGAGGCCCGCCTCGACCGCGACCTCGACCGCGGGACGACTGGTACCGGCCCACACCTCGACGACGTCCTCGTCGCCTCGGGCGAGCGTGATCTGCGCTTGTTCGGGTCGCAGGGAGAGCAGCGCCTTGCCGTGCTGTCGCTCCTCCTGGCGGAGGCGGAGCTCGTCCAGGAGCGGCGAGGGACGCCGCCGCTCCTCCTCCTCGACGATGTTCTCTCGGAGCTCGATCCCCTCCGCCGGCAAGCGCTCGTCGAGCGGGTGAGCGCCCTTGGCGGACAGACGATGGTCACCGCGACGACGGCGGACGCACTGCCCGGGGAAGCCGATCAGATCGTGGAGGTCGTTCCAGGGGAAGCGCGAGCGCGATGATCGCCCGCATCGGCGAGAGCGTCCGGAGCGAGCTCGGGCGCTTCGGGCCAACCGGAGCGATGGCGGCGATCGTCGAGGCCTGGCCCGCCGCGGTGGGTGAGGCGATCGCGCGCAACGCCTGGCCCGCACGCCTGGCCCGGGACGGCACACTGCACGTCCACGCCGGCTCCGCCGCGTGGGCGTTCGAGCTCGGACAGCTCCGTGGAATGCTCCTCGAGCGCCTGCGCGCCCGACTTGCCGCCGACGCACCGGCATCCCTGCGTTTCGCGCTCGGGCCTCTCCCGAGCCCGCTCGAGGAGCCGGCTGCGGAGGTACGCCGCAAGGCCGTCGAGCCCACCGAGGCAGAGCGCCGGGAGGCGGAGGCACTCGTATCCGGTCTCGACAACGCCGACCTGCGCGCGCTCGTTGCACGAGCGGCTGCAGCGAACCTCGCCAGAACCGCCGCCGACCGCTCTTTCTGATAGAATTCATTCTGCCCCGAAGCTGCTGGTTTGCAGGGGTTTTTCTATGACAGAAGGCGCCTACACCGCTCAGGACATCACCGTTCTCGAGGGCCTCGAGCCGGTTCGCCTGCGCCCGGGTATGTACATCGGCTCGACTGGCCCTCGCGGCCTCCATCACCTCGTCTACGAGGTGGTGGACAACGCCGTCGACGAGGCTCTCGCGGGCCGCAACGACCTCGTCGAGCTGACCCTCCATCCCGACCATTCCGTGACCGTTCGCGACGAGGGCGCAGGCATCCCCGTCGAGGTGATTCCCGAGCAGGGCATCTCGGCGCTCACGGTTGTCTTGACGAAGCTCCACGCGGGCGGCAAGTTCGGCGGCCAGGGCTACAAGGTCTCCGGCGGTCTCCACGGCGTCGGTGTCTCGGTCGTGAACGCGCTCTCCGAGTGGCTTGTCTGCGAGGTCGAGCGCGACGGGAAGATCTGGCGTCAGGAGTTCGAGCGCGGGAACCCCACCTCGGAGGTGGTCGCGATCGGCAGCTCGGAGCGAACGGGGACGACGATCAAGTTCCTTCCCGACGCCGAGGTCTTCGAAGAGGTGGAGTTCTCGGCCCAGACGCTCGTCCAGCGGCTGCGCGAGATGGCGTTCCTGACACGCGGGTTGCGGATCGTCCTCACTGACGAGCGCGCCGACGGCGAGCGCGTCGAGTTCCACTACGAGGGCGGCATCAGGGACTTCGTCGGCTACACGAACGAGACCAAGGATCCCGTCCACAAGCACATCGTCTACTTCGAGGGCGAGACGGCGCAGGGCGCAGTCGAGGTGGCGATGCAGTGGAACACCTCCTACCAGGAGTCGGTCTTCTCGTTCGCGAACAACATCAACACCCACGAGGGGGGCTCCCACCTCTCCGGCTTCAAGGCCGCGCTCACGCGCACCCTCAACGACTACTCCCGCGCCAAGGGGCTTCTCAAGGAGAAGGAGGACAACCTGGAGGGCGAGGATGTTCGCGAGGGGCTCGCCGCCGTCATCTCGGTCAAGCTGACCTCGCCCCAGTTCGAAGGGCAGACGAAGACGAAGCTCGGAAATCCCGGCGTGCGTGGTCTCGTCGAGCAGGCGGTGAACCAGAAGCTCGCCGAATTCCTCGAGGAGAACCCGACCGACGCGCGACAGATCATCCTGAAGGCCCTCTCCGCCTCTCGCGCGCGTCAGGCGGCGCGGAAGGCGCGCGAGCTAACACGCCGCAAGTCCGCGCTCGAGAACTCCTCGCTTCCCGGCAAGCTCGCCGACTGCCGTGTCCGCGACCCGGAGTCCGCGGAGCTCTTCATCGTCGAGGGAGACTCAGCCGGCGGCTCGGCGAAACAGGGCCGCGACAACGCTTATCAGGCGATCCTGCCGCTGCGCGGGAAGATCATCAACAGCGAGAAGAACCGCATCAACAAGGTGCTCTCGAACAACGAGATCCAGGCGATGATCACCGCGATCGGCACCGGCATCGGGGACGAATTCGACATCACCCGCCTGCGCTACCACCGCGTCATCGTCATGACGGACGCCGATGTGGACGGGTCGCACATCCGGACGCTGATCCTCACCTTCCTCTATCGGCAGATGCCCGAGCTGATCGACCGTGGCCACGTCTACATCGCCGTGCCGCCGCTCTACAAAGTCAAGCTCGGGAACCAGGAGTTCTACTTCGAGAAGGACGCCCAGCTCGAGGAGCTCCTTGTCCGCGAGCGCGTCGCCTCCTTCGACGTCGTCGCCCGTACCGGTGACTCCGTCAAGCTGACGGAGGCGCGCTGGGGCCGGTTCATGCGCGCTCTCGCCGAGTTCGAGGGCTGGTCGGCCCGCCTCCGCTCCGATTTCGGCGCCGCCGCCTCCGACTTCGTCGTCACCCACCGTCTGGTCGAGACCGACGCCGAGACGGTCGCCACCGCCGGCGAGGCTCTCGACGCGATGCCCGCCAACGGCTATCAGCTGTCGCTCATGGACAGCGCCGATGGCGTGGTGTCCGTGCGTGTGGTCGAGACGGAGACGAGCGCGGCGCAACACGTGACGGTTCCGGCGGAGCTGCTCTCGTCGCCGATCTACGGGAGCCTCCGCCGCTCCTACGGCCGGCTGGTCGAGATCACGGGCTCGCCGCCCTTCCAGATCACCTCACTGAAGCGGAAGGCTCTCGCCGAGACCTTCGGGAGCCTGCGCGACAGCGCGCTCGAGCTGGCGAAGGACGGCGTCCAAGTGAGCCGCTTCAAAGGCCTCGGTGAGATGAACGACATCCAGCTCTGGGACACCACGATGGATCCGGCTCGCCGGCTGCTGATCCGAGTCGACGTCGAGGACGCCTCGGCCGCTGACCGCCTCTTCTCGACGCTGATGGGAGATCAGGTGGAGCCGCGGCGCGCTTTCATCGAGCAGAACGCCAAACACGTGCGCTTCCTCGATGTCTGAGGTCGAGACTGGCGGCCTCGGGCCTGGCCGCATCGAGCCGCGCGAGCTCGAGCAGGAGATGCGCTCGAGCTACCTCGACTACGCGATGTCCGTCATCGTCGGCCGCGCACTTCCCGACGTCCGGGACGGCCTCAAGCCGGTGCACCGGCGTGTCCTCTACGCGATGTGGACGAACGGCAACCGGCCCGGGCGTCCGTACGTGAAGTCCGCGAACGTCGTCGGCTACGTCATGGGTAACTACCACCCGCACGGCGACAGCGCGATCTACGACACGATCGTGCGCCTCGTCCAGCCGTTCTCGCTGCGCTACCCGCTGATCGACGGCCAGGGCAACTTCGGCTCGATCGACGAGGATCCCGCAGCTGCGATGAGATACACCGAGGTTCGCCTCGCCCGCATCGCCACCGCGATGCTCGAGGAGCTCGACTTCGACACCGTCGACTTCGTCCCGAACTACGACGAGTCGAAGCGGATCGCGGACGTCTTGCCGGCGCGATTCCCGAACCTGATTGTCAACGGGTCATCCGGGATCGCTGTCGGGATGGCAACGAACATCCCGCCCCACCACCTGGGCGAGACGATCGACGCAGTTGTCGCGATGATCGACAACCCGGAGATCAACGTCGAGGGCCTGATGGCGCACGTGAAGGGACCCGACTTCCCGACAGGGGCGATCATCCTCGGCCGCTCGGGCATCCGCGACGCTTACCGGACCGGCCGCGGTCGCATTGTCGTGCGAGGCCGCGCCCACGTAGAGGAGCTCCGCGGCGGCAAGACCGCGGTCGTCGTCAGTGAGCTCCCGTACGGCGTCAAGAAGCTCGGAGACGGCGGCATCGTCGCCAAGATCGCCGAGCTCGTGCACGACAAGGTGCTCCCGGAGATCAGCGGGGTCGACGACTACTCCGACAAGTCGGGGATGCGAATCCAGATCGAGCTGAAGCGCGACGCGATTCCGCAGGTCGTCCTCAACAAGCTCTTCAAGCACACGCCGCTCCAGACGACGTTCGGCTACAACGCGGTCGCGCTCGTCGACGGCGTCCCGCGGACGCTGTCGCTCCTCGAGCTCGTGCGCCACTACCTCGATTTCCAGCGCGAGGTGGTCGTGCGTCGCTCGAAGCACGAGCTGCGAAAGGCGGAGGAGCGAGCGCACATCCTCCGGGGCTACCTGATCGCGCTCGACGCGATCGACGAGGTGATCCGCGTCATCCGCGCCGCCTCGGACACGGAGGAGGCGCGCGCCGAGCTGATGGCGCGCTTCGATTTGTCGGAGCTCCAGGCGACCGCCATCCTCGACCTGCGCCTGCGCGCGCTCACGGCGCTCGAGCGCCACCGCGTGGAGGACGAGCACCGGGAGCTCCAGGAGCGGATCGGGGAGCTCCGGGAGCTCCTCGGCGACCCGGCGATGATCGACGTGCTGATCAAGGACGAGCACCTCGAGCTGAAGGCGCTGCACGGACGCGAAGACGACCGCCGGACCGAGATCGTGGCCGCCGAGAACGACCTCGAGCTCGAGGATCTGATCGCCGAGGAGGACATGGTGATCGCGATCACGCGGTCCGGCTACATCAAGCGTCTTCCCGTCACGACCTACCGGGAGCAGCGCCGGGGAGGCATCGGCGTCATGGGCATGGACATGAAGGACGAGGACTACATCGAGCATCTCTTCGTGGCCTCGACGCACGACTACATCCTCTTCTTCACGTCCGTCGGCAAGGTCTACCGGCTGAAGGTGCACGAGCTTCCGCTGGGCTCCCGGCAGTCGAAGGGTCGCGCGATCGTCAATCTCCTGCCCTTCCGCCAGCAGGAGCAGGTGCGCGCGGTCGTCCAGACCAGGGACTTCGGCGAGGCCGAGTACCTCGTCTTCGCGACGAAGAACGGCGTGATCAAGAAGACGAGGCTCGAGGCCTACAACACGCCGCTCAAGGCCGACGGCATCATCGCGATCAAGATGCGCGAGGGCGACGAGCTCGTCGGCGTGCGGCACTCCTCTGGAGACGACGACGTTCTCATGGTCTCGAGGAAGGGGCAGGCGATCCGCTTCCACGAACGGGTCGTGCGGTCGATGGGGCGGGACGCCTCGGGGGTCCAGGGCATGAGACTGCGCGCCGGCGACGAGGTGATCTCGATCAACATCGCCCAGGACGACGCAGAGCTCCTGGTCGTGACCGAGAACGGCTACGGAAAGCGGACGCGGCTTTCCGAGTACCCACGCAAGGGCCGCGGGGGGATGGGCGTCAAGACGGTCCAGCTGACCGAGGCGAAGGGCCAGCTGGCCGGCGCCCGCGTCGTCCGGGACGGGTACCAGGTAATGCTCATCTCGACCGGCGGCACGGTGATCAAGATGCCGGTCGAGGGAATCCGCCGCGCCGGCCGCTCGACGCAGGGCGTGATCGTCATGCGACTGCGGGGCGACGAGCGGGTGTCGGCTCTTGCGCCCGTCGTCGAGCCGGACGAGCCGGAGGAGCCCGCAGGCGAGGATCCCGTGGAGGGTCCCCCGCCCGAGCCGGACGCGAATCTGCCCGGTAGTTCCGCGTAAGTTCTCGACGCAAAGACCTCTTTTTCTCGCCCGGGCGTTGTATATCTCTCAAGAGACAAAGCCCCCTGCGAAGAGGAAGGCCCGATGACCTACGACACCCCCCTGGACATCCTCGAGCCCATCGACCTCGCCGACCACCTCGGCAAGATGGAGCTCTACCTCGGGCAGGTCTGCCAGATAGCGGGAATCTCGAAGATGCAGCTCGACTACTGGACGAACAAGGCCCGGATTCCGACCAAGGGACGCAAGCAGCGGATCTACGACGTCGGCGCGCTCGAGACGGTGATGCTGATCAAGCAGGCAAAGGACAAGGGTCTGAACCTGGGCGCGGCGATCGACGCTGCGCGGCGGTTCCGCGAGGCGAACGCCCCCGCGGCCCTGTAGCCGGCGCTTTTCCACAGGCGCGAGAATCCGGCGATGCAGCATGGTGCAAGCGCACCGAACGATGCGCTGCGGCGCGCATTAGGTGAGATCTGCGGGAATCTGGCCTTCACGTGGCAACCGGGCGCGCGGGAACTCCTAGCGCGCGTGGACCATGAAGCGTGGGAGCGTGCCGGAGCCAGTCCTTCAGCCTTCCTTCGCGAGCTGAACCCGGAGGCGCTCGAGCGGGCTTCCGGGGACGCGGCGTTGCGCACCGAGGTGCTCCTCCTTCAGCGGCGCGTCGCTTCGGAGCTCGAAGGCGCGACCTGGTGGGATGCCGCACACGGGGACGACGAGCTTCTCGTCGCCTACTTCTCGAGCGAGTTCGGGATCGACGAGTCCCTGCCCGTCTACGCGGGAGGGCTCGGCGTCCTCGCCGGCGACCATCTGAAGTCGGCTTCGCAGCTCGGCGTGCCGCTTGTCGGCGTCGGACTGCTCTACCGTGAGGGCTACTTCCGCCAGGCGCTCGACGAGAGGGGCTGGCAACAGGAGCGCTACCCGGAGAGCGATCCCGAGCGCCTCCCGCTCGTGAGGGAGCTAGCAGGAGACGGCGCTCCGCTTCGCGTCTTCGTCGACCTCACTGGCGACCGCATAGCGGCGCGGGTCTGGCGCGCGGATGTCGGGCGCACGCGCCTCTACCTCCTCGACTGCAGCCTGGAAGAAAACTCCGCCTCCGGCCGCGCCGTGACCTCCACGCTGTATGGCGGCGACCGCGAGCAGCGGATCCGCCAGGAGATCGTCCTCGGAGTGGGAGGGGCACGAGCGCTCGCAGCGCTCGGCCTCGAACCGACCGTCTTCCACATGAACGAGGGGCATG